>CAXUBO010000009.1:23394-51367 GCA_964249345.1 uncultured Armatimonadales bacterium
GGGGGCAGCAGGCGAACG
Source organism: uncultured Armatimonadales bacterium (assembly GCA_964249345.1). Classification (GTDB taxonomy): domain Bacteria; phylum Armatimonadota; class Armatimonadia; order Armatimonadales; family Capsulimonadaceae; genus JANXMY01. The sequence continues at coordinate 23,413 of CAXUBO010000009.1, forward strand.
GCGGGGTCAGCCGGGCGCGAAACCAGGGCTGCTTGGCAGCGGCGCCCGGCGAGTATCTGCTGTTCCTGGATGCCGACGACTGCCTGGAACCGGCGATGCTGGAAACTCTCGTCGGCTATTTGGACGCCCGGCCTGAAGTCGGCATGGTCTACTGCAAGCCGCTTTACATGGACGCGGACGGCAGCGCCTGCGCCTGTCCCGGCCTGTTCGCCCCGCGCCGGGTGCCGCGCGGGCTGGGCATTGCGGCGCTGCCGGAGACGGAAGCGGAAACGCCGCTGCTGTCCATCTTTACGCTCTGCGGCCTTTTGCCATCACTTGCCGTCATGCGGCGGTCGGTTTACAGGAAGGCGGGAGGCTGGGACGAGGCGCTCGGCCATATTTATGAGGACACTGACTTGTTTCTGCGGATGGCGCTGCACAGTGCGGTGCATTACTACCCGGAGCCGCTGGTACGTTACCGGCGGCATTCCGCCCAGTCCACGGCATCAGAAACCAGCCGGGACCGAGAAGCGGCCCAGCAGGCGAAGATGTACGCTAAGTGGCGCGAAATTGCCGGCTTGACACGAGACCAGCAAAGCAAGCTGGAAGCGGCCCGCGCCTTTCGCCAGGGACGCACGATACCAGCGGCGGGACTTCAAGCCGGAGCGGCCTGCCTGCGGCGCGGCCAGTGGAGTCAGGCCGCCCGTTTCTGCGGCGGCGCCCTGCGCCGTTATGCCGCCTTTTGTTTGCAGAACCCAACGGCGCCATGAATCTGGCAGCGCCATGAACATTTTATTTGTCACGCAAAATTACTTGCCGTTCATCGGCGGGATCGAGCTGCAAACCCAGATGGCGGCGCAGACGCTTTCCGGGCGGCATCAAGTGGAAGTTGCGGCAGTCAATTTTGCGACGTGCCGGCTGCCGAAGCGTTTGGCTGTGCTGCACGGCAGCCTCCTTGCGCCGAAAGCCGCCGACTTCTGCGACGGCGCCGTGCCGGTCCATGCCCTGACGCCAAGCTTTGGGGAGCGCCTGCGCCTGCTGCCGGCTGCGGTGCGTGCCTTGCCGGTTATTGTGCGTTATGCTTACGACGGCTTGAACCGCTTCGGCTACCAAGCGTTTCGCGCGGTGTATGTGCCGCGCCTGCGCCGCCTGATGGAACATGCGGGCATGAAGCGCTTTGACATTATTCACTGCACCTGCGGCGGCTATCTCGGCTGGGCGGCGGCGGAAGCCGCGCATTCCCTGGGCCTGCCGGTTGTCTGCACCCCGTATGTTCACCCCGGCCAATGGGGAGATGGGCCGGATGACGCGGCGTTTTATAGGCGCTGCCAAGCCGTTGTTGCGCTTCTGGAAAGCGACCGCCAAAACTTAATGACGCTCGGCGTTCCCGAAGACCGTTTGCGCGTGATTGGGGTGGTTCCAGTCACCGCAGCATCCACTGACCCGGCAGGCTTCCGCGAGAAGCACAAGCTGGTCCAAAAACCGCTTGTTCTTTATGTCGGACGGATGATAGAACACAAAGGCTTCCGCGTCCTGTTAGAAGCCGGGCCGGAGATTTGGAAGCACGTTCCCGACGCGCGTCTTGTCTTCGCCGGTCCCGCTGGTCCCCGCGAAGCGGCGGCCTTCGAGAACGCCGACCCGCGCGTTCTGTTTCTGGGCCGGTGCAGCGACCAGGAGAAATCCGATGCCCTGGCCGCCTGCGACTTGTTTTGTATGCCGTCCACCAGCGAGATTTTGCCGACGGTTTATTTGGAAGCTTGGAGCTATGGCAAGCCGGTTGTCGGCGGGCGTGCGCCGGGCCTGCCGGAGCTGATTGAAGGCGAGGGGGGCGGGGCCGCCGTGGAGCAGGCCCCAGCAGCGATTGCCGATGCCGTTGTGCGTTTCCTGTACGACGCCCGCCTGCGCCGGCGTTGCGGCGAGAACGGACAGCAGTTAGTTGCTGCCAGCTATTCCACAAAAGCCATCACCGGACAGCTAGAAGCGCTTTACTCGGAGCTGACCCAAATAGGCACTTGACATGAAGCAAACACTCACAGCCATCATTTTAACTTACAATGAAGCGCACCGCCTGCGCCCATGCCTGGAAAGCGTCCGCTGGGCGAATGAAATCGTAGTCGTAGACAGCGGCAGCACGGATCGTACTCTGGAGATCGCCCATGAGTTTACGCCTCATGTCCACTTCAGCGGCTTGCTGGGGCCGGACAAGCCGGGCGGGTTCTCAGATCAGCGTAATTTCGGTCTCGCGCAGGCGACAGGAGAGTGGGTGCTGTTCCTGGATGCCGACGAGCGTGTCACCCTGGAACTCGCCAAAGAAATTCAAGGGCGGATTTTGGGAAACAGCCCGGAAAATCATACCGCTTACCGCTTGCGGCGCCGGGAGCATTTCTTTGGTGTCTACAGCCCTTACACGCACGGGCAGGCTTGGCAGACTCGGCTGCTGCGGCGCGGGAGCGGCGCATGGGACGGACGCCTTGTGCACGAAGGATTAACGCATCGCGGAACCCTCGGAGACTTGCAGGGATACATTCAGCACTTTTCCAAAGACACTGTGGCTGAGTACGTCACAACAATGAACAAATACACCTCTTTAGAGGCGGAAGAGTTTTCCCGCTCCGGCGGGAAGCTCGCGCCAAGTCCGTGGCCGGGCATGATCCGTGCTTTTTGCTACCGCTATGTTCACATGAAGAGCTACCGGGAAGGTCAGCTCGGACTTTTGATGTCGCTGATGTTTGCGTTTTATTGTTTTCTAAGCTGGGCCAAGCAGTGGGAAGTCTGCAAGAACTCTGCCCCGGCTTCCACTCAAACTCAGCCAAGCCGATTGACAGCCTCCGTCGCCGGCGGATTAAGCCTGCTCTGGCACGGCGCAGGCACGATCAAGCGCCGCTCGCCTCGGCTGAGGAAAATGCCCTGATGAATACTGCCCTGATGAATAATGCCTTGATGAATACTGCATTCCCGGCCATCACCATAGGCATTATGACGCACAATTATGGCCGCTATATCTGCGAGGCCATTGACAGCGTCTTAGCCCAAAGCCGGAACGACTGGGAACTGATTATCGCCGATGATGCCTCGGCCGACGGCACGGAGCAAATCGTCGCCCCCTATCTCAGTGACCCGCGTATCACCTATGTCCGCCATGCTGCAAATCTAGGGCAGGCCGGCAGCTGGAGCTTTCTGCTGAGTCAGGGAACCGCTCCGATTATCGCCGTTCTTCACGCCGACGACTCGTGGCTGCCGGGAACTTTGGACCTCGCACTTTCCGCCTTTGCCGCCGAGCCGGAACTCGATTTATTTTATGGAAACTGGTGGCGTCAAACAGAAGGACAGCCGGAGCGCGTTTTGGCGAAACAAGAAAATCCCCATACCTTTTCCGGCCTGAAAGAATATCGTTATCAAACTAAAGCGTTTACCTGTTTGGCTTCTGCCGCTTTTCTGACGCGCCGCGTCGCAGAAGCCGCCGGCAAGCCCAACAGTGAGCTAAAGATGGTTGTAGACTATGAGTATTTTTTGCGTGTCTGCGTTCATTGCCGCAAAGCTCAAGCCTCAGCAGAAGCTTTGACTTTGTACCGCGTTCATAAATGCAGCACAACAGCAGAAAGCATGTCCAGCGGGTTGTTCACTCAAGAAAGAAAGCGCTTGGTGTATTTGTGTTCCCTTTGGGCCGACAGCGCACCGCTGCGATCCGGCCTTCGCGCTTTGCGGTACGGCATGGCGCACGCGGCATTTTCCGAAGGAATCACTCATGTTGTTCACGGAGACGTAACTAAAGGTCTGGCCCTCATGCGGCAGGCTCTTGCTTTTGGCCCAGTGCTGCTTTTTAGTCCGAAAGTGCTGGCGGATTATGCGTTATGTTTTTGCGGAAAGGCGGGTGTTTGTTTATTGCGCCGTTTGCATGGCGCACGGATGGCCGGATTGAAAAATTGGGCGAGACAGGAGAATTGAGTGAAGCGGCCTGATTGTTTCCCAACGCAGGATTATCTTTGCAATCATGTCATCAGCCGCATCCCCGCCCATAAGCTGCGAATGTCGGCGTATCGCGCTTTGGGAATTCGCATCGGGGCGAAAAGCACAATTTTGATGTCTACGGAGATGCACCGCTCAGCAGACCTCACCATCGGCAGCCATACCGTCATCAACCAGCACTGCCTGCTGGACGGGCGCGGGGGCCTGCAAATTGGAAACAACGTGAATATCTCCTCTCATGTGCTGCTCGTGGCCGGGTCCCATGCGGTCCAGGATGGACAAAGCTTTCAGGGAAGCGCCAGACAGGTAGTTGTCGAGGATTATGTTTGGCTTTGCACTCGCGCCCTGGTGCTGCCGGGGGTGACAATCGGATGCGGCGCCGTCGTTGCGGCGGGGGCTGTCGTCACGAAATCCGTCGAGCCTTACGCTATCGTCGCCGGTGTTCCCGCGCAGAAGATCGGGGAACGCAATCCAGAATTGCACTACACTTTGGATTATCCTGTTTCGTGGATGTAAAAGCATGCTGAGAATTCATCTCATCAGCGCCGCCCTGCCGCCGCAAAGGGACGGCATCGGCGACTACACAGCCTGCCTTGCGTCGGAGCTTTCGCGTTCGGCAGAGGTGACGGTGCTGACGGGAATGCCCCGCCCCGCACCAATCCCAGGCGTTTGCGTCCAAACGGCGTTTTCAGCCCAAGACCCGGCCAGTGTCCGGCAGATCGCGCAAATTGCAGCGGCGGACAGACCGGACTGGGCGCTGCTGCAATACAACCCATTTTGTTATGGGCGCTGGGGGCTGAACCTGCACCTGCCGGAAACAATGCGCCGCCTGCGCCGGGTTTCGCCCGGCACGAGGGTTGCGGTCATGGTGCATGAGCCATTTGTGCCGGTAATCACGCCGCAGTTTGCGGTCCTGGCCGCATGGCAGCGCTGGCAGTTGTGGCGGCTCGGAGGAGACGCCGATGTTTTGTTTTTTTCCATTGACGCCTGGCAGCGCCGGTTCCAGCGGTGGTTCCCCGGCAAGCCTGTTTACCACCTGCCGGTCGGCTCCAATATCCCGCGTGTGCCGATTTGCCGGGCGGAAGCGCGGGCGCGGCTTGGCATCCAGGAAGACGCTGTCGTGCTGGGTTTATTCGGCACGGCAGGCGGCGGGCGAATGCTGGAACGATTCAAAGAGGCGCTGACGGCGCTGCGGGCGGCAGGCGTCCCGGCGCAGGCGCTGTATGTCGGGCCGGACTCCCGCGAAATCTGCATGGCCCTCGGCGACGCGAATGTCATTGCCGAAGGCCCGTTTCCCGCCGAAGAAGTCTCACGGCGACTTTCGGCGATGGACATCTCTCTGGCAGCCTATGGCGACGGCGTTTCCACCCGGCGCGGCGCGTTCATGGCGGCGCTCCAGCACGGCCTCGCCACAGTGGGAACACGCGGGCCGCTGACCGATGCCGTGCTGGAACAAGAAAGCCCGCACTCATTTTTACTGGCCGACGTAAATAAACCCGACCCTTTCAGCGCTGCGGCTGTTGGTTTGGCCGAGAATGCGAGATTGAGGCAGCGTTTCGGGCAAGAAGCCCAAAGGCTGTACGCGCGAGAGTTCGCTTGGGCAGCAATCGTGCAAAAGCTGCAAGAAGCGCTCGCCGCCTCACGGATAATCTAAGGAATAAAAATGCAAAGGAATAAAAATGCAAAGGAATAAAAATGCAAAGGAATAAAAATGCAAACAGCGAGCGCAGCATCTAAAGAACAAGAAGCACAAGAAGCGAGAAAACAAGCGGCAAAAGCGTCGGGCGGCACTTCGGCAGACCCGATTTATCGCCTTGTCACTCAAGAAGCGCAGGAGCGACACATTTGCGGCAGCGTGCTTGATTTCGGGGCAGGCACAGGAAACCTAGCGCGGCTTTTGTGTGAGAACCCAGCCATCTCCCAAGTAACTGCGACAGACATCATGGACTACGGCGGCCGCTTTCAGCACCCAAAGCTAGCGTGGGTCTTCCACGATTTGAACTACGACATTCGGCTGGAACAAAATTCCGCAGAGGCGGTCTTTGCGGTGGAAGTGATTGAACACCTGGAAAATCCACGGCACCTTGCCAGACAATGGTTTCGCGTGCTGAAGCCGGGAGGCGTTCTGCTGGTGACAACGCCAAACAACGAGAACTGGCGCTCCGTGTTGTCACTGCTGTTCAAAAGCCATTTTCATGCCTTCACGGGAGCATCTTATCCGGCACACATCACGGCCCTGCTGCGGCGGGACATGGAGCGTATTTTTCAGGAAGCAGGATTTACGCAGATCAGTTTTCGCTTCACGGATCATGGCGCTCTTCCAAAGTTTACGCGGCAAACTTGGCAGAAGTCTTCCGGCGGCTTGCTGCGCGGGCTGCGCTACTCAGACAATCTGCTGTGCATTGCCGTTAAACCCGGCGTGTCTTGATAAACCTCTACATAAACTTCTATGAAAATCGTGATTGTCATGCCCCTGGCGGAGCAGAAAGGCGGTGCGGAACTCGCCCTGCTGCACCTCATTGAGTTTGGGCAAGGGCTTGGCGTAGACTGGCTGGTCGTTTTTTTGCAAGCCGGGCCGATGGTGGCGCGGGTGCGTGAGATGGGCGGCGAAGCGCATGTCGTTGAGGCCGGGCGGCTGCGAGACGCAGTGCAATTTGCCGGCGCAGTCGCCCGGATTGCCCGGCTGGTGCGGCGGGAAAACGCGGCGCTCCTTGTCGGCTGGATGGGGCTGGCCCAGCTTTACGGCGGCATCGCCGGCCTGATTGCCGGGGTGCCGTGCGCTTGGTTTCAGCATGGGATACCACTTGAAAAACACTGGATTGATAGACTGGCGACGCGGCTGCCGGCGGTCGGCATCCTCGCCTGCTCGCAGGCAGTGGCGGACGCGCAGGCCCGGATTGCGCCGACTCGGCCCCAGCGGGTGGTGTATCCGGGCGTGGAGCTGGCGCGGTTTGATCCGGGCGAGCTTCCCTGCACGGGCGAGGCGAAACAGCGGCTGGGGCTGCCGCCGGCAGGCCCGCTGATCGGCATGGTCGGGCGCTTGCAGCGATGGAAAGGGATGCACGTTCTTGTGGAAGCCTTGCCGAAAATTCTGCGGTCTTACCCGGATGCCCGCGTTGTCTTAGTCGGCGGGGACCACACCCCGGAGCCGGATTATCCGTCTTTTCTGCGGAAGCGCATCGGCGCACTGGGACTGACCGGCAAGGTGACGCTGGCCGGCCCGCAAAGCAATGTCCCCGCCTGGATGCAGGCCATGGACATTGTCGCTCATGCGTCCGACCACGAGCCGTTTGGAATTGTGGTCATTGAGGCGATGGCGCTTGGCAAGCCCGTTATTGCCGGAAATGCCGCCGGACCGGCAGAAATTATCACGCACGGCGTCCACGGTCTGCTGACGCCTTACGGCGATGCCCGCGCACTGGCGGAGGCCGTTCTGCGTTTTCTGGATGACCCTCATTTTGCCGCTCAGGCCGGCGCGGCGGCCCGGCACCGGGCGCACGAGTTTTCTGCCCAGAGCTACGCTGAGAACTGCGTCGCGGCCCTTCAAGGACTCTTATGCAAGGACTCTTATGAACGCTTCATTATCTCAACCGATGCCGGTGCAGGCGACGCCGAAGGCCGTTCTCGATAAGGCCGCTCTCGATTGGGACAACCGTCGCCTGTGGTTCGTGCTCGCTTTTCCGTGTGTTCTGGCCTGCCTGGTGGCCCTGGTGACAGCCGCCGGCACGGCGGCAGCCGGGCCGTTCCTTCTGGTGCTGGCACCGCTTGCTGTGTGGACGGCGCTTCGGGATACAGAAAGGGCGCTTTACGTTTACCTCGCTTGGTGCTGGCTGGACGGAACTATTCGGGGGCTGCTGCATTCAGACCCCGTCTCCATTGTCGCCCGCGACATTGTGCTGGGCGTCATTGTGGTCGGCTGGGGACTACAGCGGCTGCAATCGCGGCACTTGGACCCGATCCGGGTCCCGCCGGGAACGCTGCTGGCCGCGCTGTTTGTCTTGAACTGCCTGCTGCAAGTCTTTAATCCCTTTGCAGTCGGTTTGGTGCAGAGTATCGGCGGGCTGAAGATGCACTTGTCGGCCCTGCCGCTGCTGTTTTTAGGCTACGACGTGCTGCGCCGTCCTGCACAGCTTCGCGCGTTGTTTTTGTTTTTGACGCTGATGACGCTTATCACCGGCGCAGCGTCTTATGTTCAGTATGTGCTGGGGCCAAGCTGGACCTGGGCGCATTTTCCAGGCAGCAGGGACGCGGTTTCGCAGAACTTGTCGTCGCTGCGGCTCGGCGCGGTGCGGGGTATGACCGCGACGTTTAAGCCGCCGGGGACAACGACGGGCGGCGGCGGGGCAGGCGCGTATGCCGGCCTGATCTTTCCGCTGGCCTTTGTGCTGCCTTTGCTGCCGGGGCGGCTCGGCTTCGGACCTGCCGCCCGGCTGTCCCTCGCGGCAGTTCTGCTGGCGCTGCTGGTTTTCATTTTCATTAACGGGGTTCGCTCCGCGCTGGTCAGCGCCGTGTGCGGCCTTCTGGTGTGCGGAATTTTGATTGGCGGGCGAATGCGGCTGCGGATGCTGGCGGCCCTCGTCGTTTGTCTGGCGCTTGGCGGGATGGCCTATAACTTTTCGCAGGGAGTTTCACAAAGCGGCACTGCGAGCCGGTTTGCCACGACATTCGCCGATCCCGTGGACGCGCTGCATCAAGACCGGCGCACGTTCTTTGATGACGCCGCCTTTATTGCAGTCCATTCACCGCTCGGCGTTGGACTGGGCCGCGTGGGCGGCTCCGCCGGACATCTTGGGAAAAGCGGGAGTGACCCTGGATTTGCTGTGTTCAGCGAGGCGTATCTTGGCGCGATTATGTATGAAACAGGAATCATCGGCGGCTTGCTGATTGCGGGTCTCGCGCTGTCGTTTATTGGACGCAGCTTTTTGGCCCTGCGCTGCTTGACCGAGCCGGGTGAGCAGTTACTTGCATCGGCGAGCGTGGCCGTTCTGGTGATCATTTTCGCCAACTTTTTTGTGACGCCGATTTTACTGGCACCGCCGGGGTCGGTGCTGTTCTGGCTTTTGGGCGGTGCGGTCCTGCGTGCTTTTGCTCCGACTTCCGCAAATCTATCTTCCGCAACTCCGACTTCCGCGAGGAGAAACTAAATGCGAGTTGCTTTGGTCGCGCACGGCATTCATTTTCGGGGCGGGATGGAGCGCTGTTTTGCGGAGCTGGCCCGCGCGTTATGCCGGGAGCAGGAAGTCCATTTATTTGCTTCTGAAGTGGCGGACGTGCCGCTTGACAGCGTGATTGTTCATGCGGTCCCAGTCCGGCACAAGCCGGTCGCCGCCAAATTTCTACAGTTTTACGCTCGGTCTACCCAAATGCTTCAGCGCGAGACCTTTGACATTGTCCACACGATTGGCGGCATCACGGCGCGTCAAAACATCGTCACCGCTCAGTACTGCCAGCACGCCTGGGGCCAAGCCATTGCCCAGGTGCCGGGAGCGGCGGAAGGAGTGACGCCGTACCACCGGATGATGTGGCGTCTGACCGGCTTCTTTGAAAAGCGGGCCGTCAACAGTCCGCAGACCCGGATTGTCAGCGCGAATTCCTGCCGTACCGGGGCCGATTTGGTGCGGTTTTACGGCACAAACCCGGCAAAGGTCCATGTGGTTTATAACGGCGTTGATGCCGAGCGTTTCACGCCGGAGAATGCCCGGTTTCGCGGCGGGGTTCGGCGGCAGTACGGCATTTCGGGTACGGACTTCCTGCTGCTGTTTGCCGGAGAATACCGGCGCAAAGGTCTGGCGAACGTCATTCGCGCTCTGGGCCGACTTCGGCTGCCCGTGGTCCATCTGCTGGCGGTCGGCGCGGGAGACCAGACGCATTACCAGGCGGTGGCGGCCCAGGCAGGCGTAAGCGCACAAGTGACGCTTGCGGGTCCCGCAGCAAACATTGAGCACTTGTTCGGAGCAGCGGATGCCTTTGTGTTCCCTACCCTCTACGAGCCGTTCGGCATGGTCATCACAGAAGCAATGGCATCGGGCCTGCCGGTCATCACCAGCCGCCGGGCCGGGGCATCCGAGATGATTGAAAACGGCATCACGGGGTTTCTGCTTGATAATCCCGGCGACGCGGGCGAAATCGCAGAAAAGATTCAGGAAGTTGTTTCGCTCGGCCCGCAGCGGCGCGAAATTGGATGCCGGGCGCGTCAAAGCGTCTCAGGCCACGGCTGGGAGGCAGTTGCCGTGCAAACACTGAAACTTTACGGGCAGGTCATGGGAGCGCCGAAGTGAAAGTTCTTGCGATCAGCCATTCCTGTGTGACAGATGTCAACCAGCAGCTTTATGTGGCCCTCAGCAGACGCCCAAACGTCCAAGTCAGCTTAGTGGTCCCGGCAAACTGGAAAAGCGAATACAGCCGGAAAACCCTGACTCCCGGTCGTCTCAGCGGCGTGAAGTTCCCAATTCATGCGCTGCCGGTCGCCGCAGCAGGCCACAATTCGCTTCATTTTTATTCGCCTCAGCTTGATGCCGTCGTTAGGGAGTACGCACCCGACGTTGTGTTTCTGGACGAGGAACCCTGGAGCCTGGCAGCAGGGCAAGTCGCCGGCCTCTGCCGGCGGCTCCGAGTGCCGCTGGTCTGCTACACCAAGCAGAACATCAACAAGCGTTACCCGGCCCTATTTCGCGGGATTGAACAAAACACTTATCGTTGCTCGTCCGCCATTGCCGCTTTGTCCGAAGAAGTCCAGCGGGTGCTGCGCCAAAAAGGCTTTGCGGGCTGCTCGCCGCTTTTGGCTCACGGCTGCGATCTAGAGCTGTTCTACGAGGGCGATTCACAAAGTTTGCGTGAGACGCTGGGGCTGCGCGGCTTGGTGGTCGGTACGATGGGCCGGTTCGTGCCGGAAAAGGGATTGGACACGCTTCTTGCGGCGCTGCCGATTCTTGCCCAGGAAAACCCAGCGGTCAAGATGACGGCGCTGCTCGTCGGCTCCGGCCCGGAAGAAGTTGCGCTTCGTCAGGCAGCCGCTCACGCACACATTCCGGTCGTGTTCGCCGGCGCAGTCCCGCACCGGAACGCTGGGGAGTACCTGCGCTGCATGGACATTCTTGTCGTCCCTTCGCGCACTGTTCCTGCCTGGAAAGAGCAGTTTGGGCGAGTCATTGTGGAAGCCCTTGCCTGCGGCATTCCGGTCGTCGGCTCCAGCAGCGGCCAGATTCCGCTTTTAATTGAGGAGGCCGGCGGCGGCTTGGCCTTTCAAGAAAACAGCGCCGAAGATTTGGCCCGCCAGCTTTCCTTTCTCGTCCATGACCCGGCGACGAGAATGCGGCTTGGAAGGACCGGTCAGGCGTCCGTCTGCCGGAACTTTACTTATGAGGCAGTCGCGGCGCAGCTTCAGGACATCTTAAGCCGCGCGATGAATTCGCAGGCGGAAACAGCGCGTTTAATCTAGGACGGACGCTCCCTTCGGCAAAAACTAAGCCGGGAGAAATCAAGGATGAACACCAATGGCGACCCTACGGCGCGACTCGGCGCAAGCTGACCCGGCGCATCTGCGCTTGCTTTTTCTAGCGGATGCAGTCGCGGAAGACCTGCCCGGCGGCTCCCGCACAGCGGCGCGGGAACTGGCACGCGGGCTGACGGAGCGCGGCCATGAAGTGACTTTTTTGGTTGGCCGTCAGAACTTGCAGACGCCGGAAGACGAGACTAAGAACGGCGTTCGCATTCTGCGCTATGCCGGCGCGGGCCGTGCCGCAGAGTTTGTCCGGCAGGGACGGGACGCCTGCGGGCGGCTTTTTGAAGCGCAGTCATTCGATTTGGTTCATACACATTTCGCGTATTCGTCCGTCGGCCCTTTGCAGGCGGTTCCCCCCTCACTGCCGCGCGTCCGCACATTTCATGGACCCTGGGATGAGGAAGGCTGGATTGAAGACACGCAAAATGGGGATGCAGAGAAGAAACTCATGCTTTGCCGTATCAAGGCGCAGGCTAAGCGCCGGCTGCGCCGCGAAATTGAGCGCCGAAGCTTGAAAAGCAGCCGGAAAGTACTGACCCTCAGCCGCTGCTTTGAAGCCATGGCACTTCGGCAGTACGGCGTCGAGGCGGGCCGAATGGAGACAATTCCCGGCGGCACAGATACCAATGCCTTTCATATCCTGCCCGCGCAGAATGCCGGCAAGATCGCCGTCAGACGCAAGCTGGGACTACCGGTGAACGGTCAGATATTGCTTTCCGTCCGGCGGCTTACGCCCCGGATGGGCCTGGACCGGCTCATTCAGGCGATGCCGGAAATTGTGGCTCGCTGCCCGGATACCTGCCTTGTGATCGGCGGCACCGGACCCGAAGAAGCGCATTTGCGGCGTCTGAGTGAAACGCTCAATTTGGGCGCTCATGTCCGGCTGGCCGGCTTTATTCCGCCGGAAAAGCTGGTATTCTATTACCAGGCTTCAGACTTATTCGTCCTGCCCACGCTTGCGCTGGAAGGATTTGGCTTGGTCACGACCGAAGCCCTTTCCTGCGGCCTGGCCGTGATCGGCACTCCCATCGGCGCGACGCCGGAAATTTTAATGCCGCTGGAGCGCCGGCTGGTGGCTCGCAGTTCGCAGCCGCACTGCCTGGCGGAAGCAGTCACCGGCTACCTGCACGGCGGCTGGCGGCAGGCGCTGACCCCGGAGCATCTGCATGATTATGTTCTTCAAAACTATACTTGGGAACGTCACGTCGCCCGTACCGAACAGGTTTACTTGGACCTGGTCGCCCAAAATTAGAAGCGTGCGCCGGCTGCTGTTCGGCTTTCTGATTTTATGCTTTCTGATTTTATGCTTTCTGATCCAAAGCGGACTAATGGCCCGGCAGGCGGCAGGGCCGAAGCCGCTGGCATTTACGGGCGTCAGCCTGGCCGGGGGCGAGTTTGACGATCCCAAGCCTGGCGTGAGGCCGGTCTACGGCCAAAAGTACATCTATCCCAGCCCGGAGGAGATGACCTATTTCGCCGGCAAAGGCGTCAACATTATCCGATTCCCGTTTCACTGGATGGACCTTCAGCCGGCGCTGAGCCAGCCGCTTGACCCGGACGTGCTGGCCCGCATAAAAAGCGCTGTCAAGGCAGCGACGGACCGGGGCCTGGTTGTGCTGCTTGACCCGCATGATTACGCCCGCTACTCCGGCAAAGTGATCGGCAGCCCAGAGGTTCCCGACGCCGCGTTTGCAGACTTCTGGGGCCGGACTGCCGCGCAGTTTAAGGACAACCCGCGCGTCTGGCTTGGCCTGATGAACGAGCCGCATGACCTTGCAAACGCTCAGTGGCTGGGTGCAGCGAACGCCGCCATCGCCGCCATCCGAAAATCAGGCGCTCACAACTTAATCCTCGTGCCGGGAGACGCCTGGACCGGAGCGCATTCCTGGATTTCCAGCGGCAACGCCCAAACCATGCTTGGCGTTATTGACCCGCAGCACCACTTTATTTATGAAGTGCATCAGTATTTAGATGCCGACAGCTCCGGCACAAAACCCGAAGCCGTCAGCGCAACTATCGGCAGCGAGCGTCTGCGGGAGTTCACGCTTTGGTGCCGCTTGCACCATCAGCGCGGCTTTTTGGGTGAGTTCGGCAGCGCGGACAACCCGACTGCGGCAGCGGCAACCGGCGACATGCTGCGCTTCACCGAAGCGAACCAAGACGTGTGGGTAGGCTTTACCTGGTGGGCGGCAGGAGCATGGTGGGGCGATTACATGTTTACCCTAGAGCCGAAGAACGGGGTAGACCGGCCTCAAATGGCAACGCTTCGGCCTCACTTGCAGCCCAAGCCGGTTCGCTGAAAAGAAAGCTCGACGGGGCAAAAGGACGCGGCCTTAAAATGCCGGGTCTTCTGCCATGCCGAGCGATTTTGTTTCACTGCATGCTGCTTTTGAACTCAGTTTCTTCTCGTAAACGGTTCAAGAAATCGTCTAAGCTGAGTGCGCCCAAATCCGTGCCGCCGCGCTGCCGGACGGAGACGGTTCCGCCGGACGCATCGCGGTCGCCGACGACCAACATATACGGCACTTTCTGCGTTTCGGCTTCGGCGATTTTCTTGCCGACTTTCTCGTTGCGCGGGTCCACTTCCACCCGGAAGCCTGCGTCCGCCAGCGTCTTTTTCACGGTTTCCGCGTACTCTTTATGCCGGTCGGCAATCGGCAGAACCAGCGCCTGCACCGGCGCAAGCCAGGTGGGGAACGCTCCGGCATACTGCTCAATGAGTATCGCTAAAAATCGTTCGGTGGACCCAGTCACCGCCCGGTGCAGGACAACCGGCGTGTGCGGATGGCTGTCCTCACCAATATACGAGCAGCCGAGCCGGGCCGGCTGGATGAAGTCTACCTGAATGGTCGAAATCTGCCACTCGCGGCCTAAAACATCACGGGTCAGGAAGTCTGCCTTTGGCCCATAGAATGCCGCTTCACCGGACGCTTCCACATACTCCACGCCGTTTGCATCCAGCGCCGAGCGCAGAGCCGCTTCCGCCAGGTTCCATTTTTCGTCGTCCCGAACAAATTTGCTTTCCGGGTTGTCGTCGCGCAGCGACAAGCGTACATAATAATCGTCAAAGCCATAGCGCTGCAAGGTTTCCCGAATGAGTTTTAGGGCAAGCGTGAACTCGCTTTCAATCTGATCCGGGGTACAGAAGATATGGCAGTCGTCTTGGGTCAGTGACCGAACGCGGGTCAGCCCGTTCAGCTCTCCGCTTTTTTCGTAGCGGTAGAGTGTCGCAAACTCGGCGTAGCGCAGGGGCAGGTCGCGGTACGAGTGCATCTGCGTGTTGAACAGGGTCATGTGCGACGGGCAGTTCATGGGCTTCAGGCGGATGCGCTCGCCGCCGGGGTCCACCATCGGCGGAAACATGCCGCCGGCCACTTTGTCGCCGTAGTTGTCTAGGTGGCCGGACTTGCGGTACAGCTCTTCTTTGGCGATATGCCCGGTCCAGACATGCTCGTAGCCGTAGCGCGTCTGCAAATCACGGACATATTCTTCCATCGTGTGCCGGATGATTTCGCCTTTGGGCAAAAACAGCGGAATGCCGGGGCCGATGTCTTCGCTGAACGCAAACAATCCAAGCTGTTTGCCTAAGACCCGGTGGTCGCGCTTTTTGGCTTCTTCCAGCCGCACATAATAAGCGTCTAATTCTTCCTGCGTGTCAAACAAAACCCCGTAAATGCGCTGAAGCTGCGCCCGCTTTTCGTCGCCGCGCCAGTAGGCTCCGGCAAGGCGGTCAATCCTGAACACGCCGATCTGCCCGGTGCTTTCGACATGCGGTCCCCGGCACAGGTCCGTGAAATCGCCCTGCGTATAGAACGAAATCGTCTCGCCTTCCGGCAAATCGTTTATCAACTCCGTCTTGTAATTCTGCCCCCGCGCATCTTCAAACGCCAGCGCGTCTTCGCGCGGCTTTTCGGTGCGGGTCAGGGGAAAATCGAGTTTTTTGATCTTCTTCATCCGCGACTCGATTTCCGCCATGTCGGCGGGAGTCAGAGAGCGGGGAAGCTCAAAATCATAATAAAAGCCATCTTCAATCGGCGGCCCGATCGCGAGCCGCGCGTCCGGGAACATCTGCAAAACGGCCTGCGCGAGTACATGCGCCGCCGTATGCCGCTTTTTCCAAATCTCGCTGCCTGCTGAGTTGTCTTGTTCTAATGCCACAGTGCAATGCCTCCATACCAAAGAGTGCATTTAGTATACCGGGCAAGCAGGAGTTTGTCAAACGACGAGAGTAAACGAGTATACTAACGGCAAAGGAGAATGCTATGGCACTACTAGAAAGCTATGTCGCCCAGCCGCCGCCGCTATATGAAACGGAGCAAGGCGCAATTCGTGTGCAGGGGACGCGGGTCTCGCTTGACACCGTGGTCGCTTATTTCAATCAAGGCTGTACCCCAGAAGACATTGTGCGGTCGTTTGATACACTCAAGCTGCGTGATATTTATGCCGTCATCGCTTACTATTTGGATAACAAAGAAGCCGTGGATGCTTACATCAGGCGGCAGGAAGAAAAGGGCGAGGAAGTCCGCCGGAAGTTCGAGGCGCTGCATCCGCCGGAGCCGAACTTGAAGGCTAAGCTTCAGGCCCGGCTCGCAGCGGAAGAAAGCTTCGAGAAAGAAGGCTCTTAATGCTGCGCTTTGTCACGGATGAGGATTTTGACGGGCGGCTGCTTGCCGGTGTCCAGCGCCGACTAGCGAGCCTAGACATCGTGCGCGTGCAGGATATCGGTCTCAGAACCCGCGACGATGCCGTGCTGCTGGAATGGGCGGCAACAGCGGGGCGTTTGATGCTGACGCATGACAACGCAACGATGCCCAGTGAAGCTTACCGCCGCGTGGCCGCCGGACTTGTGATGCCCGGCGTTGTCGTCGTCAACAAGAATCTTCCACGGGGGCAGAACATTGATGACATCGTACTTTTTGCCCTAGCGAGTTATGAAGGTGAATGGGAAAGCCGGGCTATTCACCTGCCGCTCTAGTGTATAATAGACTCCCATGCGCGAGTCTTTTCAAAATGCTGATGCCCAGTTTGCTGATGTCGTGGTTCAGATTGATGTGGCGGGGCTGCCGCAGCCGCTGACGTATTCGGTTCCCCCTACCCTGACGCTCGCGGTTGGCGATGCGGTGCTGGTGCCGTTTGGGACGGGGGCGGCGGCGGGGTATGTGGTTGGTCTCAAAGATGACTGCCCGGCGGAGATGGCTGGGAAGATTAAGCCGGTCACGGCGAAAATCGAGAACGCACCGACGTTTGATAAAGACTTGCGCGATCTGGGGCAGTGGGTGACGGAGCAGACGCTGTGCGACTGGCGCGATGCTCTCAGATTGATTGTGCCGGATGTGATGTCGTCGCAGATTAAGGCGACCCTGACGCTGGCGGAAGATTGGGACGAGAAGCTGGCCGGGTCACGGGCGGCGTCGCAGCACGACATGGCGGCGGCGCTGGCGGGCCTCGGCGGGGCGGCGGAGCCGGGAAAGCTGGCGAAGGCGCTGGGGCTGGCAAAGCCGGGGCCGGCGCTGGCGGAGCTGAAAAAGAAGGGCATTGTGACCGAAGAGCGTTCGGTCAAGCTGCCGCCGGCCCGGCGCAAGATGGTCCGGCTGCTGCGTTTAGTGGTGACGCGGGACATCGCGGACGAAGAAGCGGCGCGTTTGGAGCGTAGCGGTGCGGCCCGGCAGGCACGTCTTTTGCGGGCATTAGTCGCCGCTGAGACCGAGAGCACGGCGAAGATGCCGATGTCCGGGCTGGCGGTCGGAGCAAGCGCGGGCGCGGCGGCGAAAGCGCTGGCCGACAAAGGGCTGGCGAGCTACACGGAAGTCCCGATGCGGCGCGACCCGTTTCAGTTTTTCGGGTTTGTTGCGGGCGAGGCTCCGCCGCTGACCGACGCGCAGGCGGCGGCGGCTTCAGCGATTGGACGGCACTTAAACGCCCATGATGGAAAAACGCTGCTGCTGTTTGGGGTGACGGGTTCCGGCAAAACCGAAGTGTATTTAGACGCGGTTGGGCAGGCCCTGACGCGGGGCCGGACGGCGCTGATTTTGCTTCCTGAGATTGGCCTCACGGCACAAGTCTTAGACCTCTTCAAAGCCCGGTTCGGGGCGGACGAAGTCGCCGTGCTGCACTCGGCGCTGTCTTTGGGAGAGCGGCATGACGAGTGGCGGCGCATTCAATCCGGCGAAGCGCGGGTCGTGGTCGGCGCACGCTCGGCAGTCTTCGCGCCGGTGCCTGATCTCGGCCTGATTATCTTAGATGAAGAGCATGACGGTTCGTACAAACAAGATTCGTCGCCGCGCTACCATGCCCGCGACGCGGCCCTCTTCCGGGCCGCGCAGACCGGCGCGACTGTCGTTCTCGGCAGCGCGACGCCTTCCTTAGAAAGCTACTACAAAGCCCAAGTCGGTGAGTACGGCTTCATAGAAATGCCGGAGCGCATTAGCAGCCGTCCCCTGCCGCCGGTTTCCGTGGTAGACCTGCGCGATGAGATGAAGCCGCCGCCAGTGCCGATCCCCAAGAAAGGGGAAACCAAACCGGAGCCGCCGCCGCGCTCGGTCTTCGGCGCAGATTTGGCCGCGTCGCTGGCCTGCTGCCTGGACCGGCGTGAGCAGGCCATTCTTTTTTTAAATCGGCGGGGCTTCGCGTCGTTCCTGCTGTGCCGGGACTGCGGATTCACGTTCCGCTGCCCGAACTGCGACGTTTCTCTGACTTATCACCACGCCGGACGCTACTTGCAGTGCCATCACTGCGACTTCAAGCGGCGCAGTCCTGACGTCTGCCCCAAATGCCGGGGCCTGCGCCTGCGCCCTTTTGGGCTGGGAACCGAAAAGGTGGAAGACGCGGTCCAAACCCAGTTCCCATCGGCCCGGACGCTTCGCATGGATCGGGATACCATGTCTCGGAAAGGCGCTCACGCCGAAACCTTGCGGGCATTCAAGCGCGGCGAGGCGGATATTCTGATTGGAACCCAAATGGTCGCCAAAGGCTTAGATTTTCCCAATGTCACGCTCGTTGGGGTCGTCAGTGCAGACATGGCGCTAAACATCCCGGACTTCCGGGCACCTGAGCGCACGTTTCAGCTTCTCACTCAGGTGGCAGGCCGGGCCGGGCGCGGCAAGATACCGGGCAGCGTCATCGTGCAGACGTTCTCGCCGGAGCATGAAAGTATTGGATTTGCCGCCCGTCATGATTACGCGGGCTTCTATGAGGCGGCCATCGCCCAGCGTCAAGAACTCAGCTATCCGCCATTTTCGCATATGGCGAACATTGTCTTCACCGACGAACTAGAAGACGAAACGCAGAAACGCGCGTTTCATCTCGCAAACATCCTGCGGGCGATTTTGGGCGAGGATTCAGACGTGCAGACACTTGGCCCCGTCGCCTGCCCTTTATCGCGCCTGCGCGGGCGCTACCGCTGGCACCTCGCTCTCCGTGCGCCCGAAAAATCCATTCTGCTGACGGCGTTAAAGGCCGCGTTCGCCCAGATGACGGCAAGCGAACGCGCCGGTATGACGCTCGACATGGACCCGCTGAGTATGCTTTAGGCTCTTCCAAGCGCCGATTTGTGCTATACTATTTGCCGATAAAGAGCAAGTCAAAGAGCAAGACGAAAATGAACAACGGGGGTGAAAATGCAATGGCGAAGGCCACGGGCAGGCTGGTCGACCTGATTCGGCGCGATGATCCGATTGTGAAGTACGATGAAACCGCAGGAGTCAATCTCCTGCGCCAGAAGTCTAGGCCGGTGCTGACCATCACAGACGATGTGGCCGAGCTGGTCGCGCACATGGAAAAAATCATGCGGGCGGCAAACGGCGTCGGTCTGGCTGCGCCGCAGCTCGGCATCTTGCAGCGCATCTTCGTCTACGATGCCGGCGACGGGTTCCAGGCAATCATCAATCCTAAGATTTTAGGCCGCAAAGGCGAGCAGGTCGGGGTCGAGGGCTGCCTCTCCATTCCTGGCTTGCAGGGGGACGTGGCACGAGCCGAAGAAGTGGTCGTCAAGGGCGTAGACCAGTACGGCAAGCCGGTCCGCATTCGCGGCGACGGGCTGACGGCGCGGGTCATTCAGCATGAGAACGATCATTTGGACGGCATTTTGTTTATTGACCACGCCGATCCCGCGTCGCTGCACTGGATCACAGAAGACGAAGAAGCCGAAGAAGGCGTCACGCCGCAGACGCGGGAGTAGGCAACGAGGGACGAGCAATGAGCCAGGTGTCCAATGTGTTGATGACGTTTAGCGCTGTGGAACAGCCGGACAGAATTGCGGAAGTCAACCAGTTTTTTGCCAATGCAGGTTATGAGCGCGGCCTTGTTTCCATTGAAGACAAAGCACTTCCACCTGATTGGTATGGCGGCAATAAGCCTTTTGAGTCAGAGGTTCTCGTCGGCGCGTTTAACTTCCTAGACGCCGAGGGCTTCCTGGCTCATGTACGAGCCGTTTCCTGGAAAGAGAGTGCGGGCGTTCAAGTATTTATGCAAGGGCAAGCGGACAGCAGGTTTCGCGTTTATCATCTTTAGCCACATTATGCGCGTTATATTTATTGGCACATCGCCGTTTGCAGCTCCGAGCCTCCAAAAATTAGCTCAGTCATCCGAACATGAAGTCTTAGCAGTCGTGACCCAGCCGGACAGACCGCAGGGGCGGGGCGGGAAGCTGTCGGTGTCGCCGGTCAAAGCGGCGGCCCATGCGCTTAATTTGCCGCTGTATCAGCCGGAAAAGGTGCGGGCGAGAGAGTTTGTTCAGACGGTTCGTGAGCTGGCCCCGGAGATTATTGTTGTGGCGGCGTTTGGACAGATTATTCCTCAGCGGATGCTGGACATCCCGCCGCGCGGGTGCATCAATGTTCACGGTTCTTTGCTGCCCCGGTGGCGCGGCGCGGCCCCGATGCAGTATGCGCTCATGGCGGGAGACCGTGAAACCGGTGTGACTACCATGATGATGAATGCGGGCCTCGACACCGGCGACATCTTGCAGCAGGTGTCTTTGAATTTAGATACCATCGAAAACTTAGGCGACTTGGAAACAAAGCTGGCGGGAGTCGGGGCCGATCTGCTGATGCAGACGCTGGAAGCAATCACTCAAAATAACTGCCCACGCATTCCGCAGGACCCCGCACTAGTCACGCTGGCACCGTCGCTGCCGCCGGAGATTGGGGAACTGGCCTGGGCGCGTCCCGCCGCCGACCTGCATAATCTGGTGCGCGGCGTGACTCCGAAGCCGGGCGCGTATACGTTTGTTCAAGGCAGGCGCCTGAAAATCTGGCGCACGGAACTGGGAGAAGCAGAAGAAGCAGGGCTGCCTGGAACGATTGAAACCATCGGCGGCGGTGGTATAACAGTGATCACAAGCAAGGGAACGCTGCGCCTGCGCGAAGTCCAGCCGGAAAGCAAAGGCCGCATGGCGGCGGATGCCTGGGCACGCGGCGCACGCCTTAGTTCGGGCCAAATGCTTCAGTGATGAGACTGGCGCGAAAATTCAGAAGATAGAAGGTAAGCGCGATGGGAATGCAGGAGGAACGGCTGGAACGCGGAATTGCCCACAAACTGGAAGGGTGCTACGAGGAAGCGACAACAGAGTTTCAGGCGCTGCTGGCGGAAAATCCCGATCACCCGGAGGCGAACCACCAGCTCGGCCTTGTTCTTGGCTTTATCGGGCAGTTTGATGAGTCGCTTCGCGCCCTGGAACGTGCCGCGCAGCTTGATCCCGGCAGTGTGCTGGCCCGCAATGACCTGGCGCTGACTTACACGATGCTCGGCCAGTACGAAGAAGCCAAAGCCGAGTTTGCCCGCGTTCTGGAGCAGGATCAGGGCAATGATGTCGCCCGCCGTAACCTGACTTATTTGCAGTGACGGGCCAGCTTTTTGGTATTGTGCGCCGCCTGTTGCCCTTCTTTGTTCTGGCGCTTTTGCCCTGCCTGCTGCTTTGGCCGGTCGCGTTCGGCGGCGACGTGTTCCTGCCCGCTGATCTCCTGAAAGATGTTGCTCCCTGGCGTTCAGGCAATCCGGCTTCGCTCGTTCCCTGGAACCCGCTTCAATGGGACGGCGTGGCGGAGTTCTACCCGTGGCGGCTCTTTGCCGCGCAGACGCTGAAATCGGGCTACTTGCCTTTGTGGAATCCGCATCAGTTTTGCGGGACGCCGTTTGTGGCGAATTCGCAGTCGGCGGTCTTTTATCCCCTCAATCTGCTTTTTTGTTTGTTTCCTGTCGCCCGCGCCTTCGGCATCAGCGTCCTGCTCCACTTGCTTCTGACCGGCAGCTTCTTTTACGCTTTTTTGCGTTCGCGGACGCTGGCGCTGGGCCGGCCCGCCGCGCTGCTGGGAGCAGTGGCTTGGCAGCTTTGCCACTGGCAGGTAGCGTGGCTGGAACTGCCGACGTTTTTGTGCGTCTCCTCCTGGCTGCCGCTGGCCCTGCTTTTCGTAGACCGCGCCGCCGAGCGTCCAACGGCGCGGCGGGCGACGGGTCTTGGCCTGTGCCTTGGGGTCATGCTGCTGGCGGGCCATCTCCAGATTGCGCTTTACTGCTTTGGACTGGTGATTGCTTACGCCATTTTTCGCGTTCTCCCTCTGCTCAAACGGCAGTGGAAGCCGCTGGCGGGGGCTGCCGCGCTGACACTCGCGCTGGCGTTTGCGCTGGCCGCGCCGCAGCTTCTGCCGGCGACCGAGCTGGCCCGGATGTCGCACCGGGCAGGAAGTCCTGCGAACTGGGCAGCTTACACCGGCTATGTGCGTCTCGCCGTGCCGCCGGTCAACTTGGTGACGCTGATCGCGCCCGGCTTCTTCGGCAGTCCGACGCGCGGCACTTATTGGGGCGTCGGCACCAACGGCGGCCCCGGCGCGTACATGGAGGATGCCTGCTACGGCGGCGTCTTAACGCTGCTGCTGGCGCTGATGGGGCTGCTGCTGACCTGGCGCACCCAAGCCGCCACACGCTTCTTTTCTCTTGCCGCCGTTCTTGCGCTTCTGCTGGCACTGGGAACGCCGCTGAACGCGCTGCTGTTCTTCGGCATTCCCGGCTTTTCGCAGACCGGCTCACCAGGCCGGATTTTAGTCCTCTGGTCGTTCTGCCTTCCCGTCTTAGCAGCAACCGGCACCGACACGCTCCTGCGGCGGCTTGACGTCAAAGCGCTTGGGAAGTCTGCGCTTGCCTTCGGCATCCTTGCGGGCGGCGTTTCGGCCTATGCCGGAGTTTGGATTAGCCGCACCGCCCCGGCGGGAACACTTGCTTCCAACTTGGCTGCTGAAAGTGACTTGTGGCGGCTTCCGGCAGGTGTCTTGCTGGGAGCCGCCGCTGCCGTTTGGCTGGCGAAACGCGGCAGCCTCTCATCCTCACGCCTCGGCGGCGTGCTGGTCGTGCTGACGGCGACGGATTTGCTGGCAGCAGGCTACGGCTTCAACCGGACAGCGTCGCCGCAGGCGGTGTATCCCGTGACGCCATTGATCGCGTTCTTGCAGGCACACAAGGCCGAAGGACGCATCATGCCGATCAATCGGCAGTGGAGTTTTTATGGTCCGCCGCCCGCGATCCTGCCTCCAAACTCTGCAATGGTCTATGGGTTAGAGGACATGCAAGGCTATGACTCGCTCTTGACGGGCCAATATTTCCAGTTCGCAGCGGCGCTTGACAGCGGCTCCCCCGCCCCGCCGGAAAACGGAAACATGGTATTTACCTATGGGTTTGGGTCAAGGGAAGCGCGGGAAGCGGGGGCGCGTTACGGCGTGTCGCTCAGGCCGCTGCCAGGGTTAGCGCCGGTATTTCAGAGTGATGGGGCTTTTGTGTACGAAGACAAAGGCGCAATGCCGAGAGTAAAAGTTGCCGCAGGAGGGCAAGAGGAACAAATGCTGGAAACGGCGGCTTCCGAGCCGCCAACGCTGGTCACACTGCTGTCCGCAAAGCCTTTGCCGCATCAACTCGTGGTAGCCGACCAGTGGTATCCCGGCTGGCACGCTTATTTTTATCATGCGCCTGTATCAGTCACGGAAGGCCCGGACATCTTTCGGACAATGACGCTCACAGCGCAACAGCAGAAGCCGCCGGCACTGAACAGCCCACTGGAAATGCGCTATGAGCCAACGGCGTTCCGGCTGGGGTTATATGCCCTATGCCTGGCATTGGCAGCGTCGGCGGGGATTGCCGCTGCCACAATGGGTACGAAATTGGAAATGCGAACAAGATCAAACCGGGGCCGCTTCCGCTGAAGCCGCTTTGGGTGAGGTGGACTTTGCGGCAGCGATGGCTTCTTCTTCCGTCGTATACACGCCGAAAATCGTGTTCAGGCGCGTGATTTGGAGCATTCGCTGGATCGCTTCGTTGCAGCCGGACAAGTACAAAGCGCCATCGAGCGGGCGCAGACGCTTAGTGGCCGACAGCAAAGTGCCGAACCCGCTGCTGTCCATGTACGTCACCTGGGCCATGTTGATGACAATGGCCGGCTTGTTCTGGTCAATTGCCTCGCTGACGGCCTCTTTGAATCGCGGCGTCGTGTAAATGTCGATTTCGCCGACGACATCCAGCACAGGAATGTCGTCCTGCTGCCGTAACTTGGTTTCGATCCGCAATGTCTCCATAAATGAAGTGTCTCCTAAGAACAAGCCGGAAGTGAATACTCTCGTGAATACAAACGAAGTGAGGTTACGAAGTTATTACCCAAAGTGCCGAAAAATAAACGGGACCAGCAAAATCAAGTCGAGTGTGAATGAAATAGCCCAGTGGGCAAGAAAGCCGTACAGGAATGAGCGCGTCCTCAGCGCGAGAATGCCTAGAATGATGCCGCCCGGCAGGGCGCTTAAGACTTCCGCCGGCGGCTTGGAGGCGTAGGGAACATACGACCAGTGCAGCAGCGCGAAAATCAGCGCCTGGACAATGACTGCGCCCCAAGTCTTCAGGAAGCTCTTTTGGAGGCCGAACAGCAGGAAGCCTCGGAAAAAGAACTCCCAGCAGAACATATAAAATCCCATCGCCAGCTCGTAAAAGACGAGTGCTTTCAGATTGACATGCTGCATGAAGAACACCGGCCCGACATTCGACAGCGGGTTCGACAGACGCCCGTACAGGTACTGGCTCTGGAACTGGCCGCGCAGCGCCGGGATGCTGACGACAATCGCTAAAATGAAGACCATGCCGATCCAGGAAATCAGCGTCCACTTGAGGCCAAGCCGCCGGTCCCCGCGCGTCAGGCCAAACTGGCTCGGCTCCTGTTTCAGAAACAAGAGGATTGTGACAAGAGGCACCCACAGGCACAGCCCGGTGTTGATAAACCAGTAGGCTTCGGGGGTTTTGGCGTCGGGGTTCGTCCAAAACAAGTACGCCGCGATTAGCAGCCCGACCAGAAACGTCACCCCTCCCACGGCTTTGTCGCCGCCGCGTCCCTCTGCCTTTTCGCCGTGCTTTTCGGCTTCCGTCCCGGCCCGCGCCGGTTTTGATTTCGCTGCCATAGTTCGGCTATTCGACACGGGGCGCTAAGTCCCCTGCGTCAGTTTCCCCCGTGCTGCCCATGCGCCGCTGACAATCGCCTGCTTGTCCAGCGTCGGCCAAACACCGCTGTCGTAGAGAGTTTCACCGCCGCAGAGGGTGAACAGGACATCAGAGGCCCGCGCGGAATACACCAGGGCGGCGTAAGGATCGGTCGTTGGGATAGCATGGGGCTGATCTAAGCGGACGGCGACAAGGTCGGCGCATTTACCCGACGTGAGTGAGCCGGTTTGGGAAGAAAGCCCCAGTGCGTCCGCCCCGCCAAGCGTTGCCAGATGCAGAACGTCCCGCGCGGTGACGGCTTCGACGTCTTCTAATTTGGCTCTTTGCAGAAGCAGGGCGAAGCGCATTTCTTCCCACAAGTCAAGTGAGTTGTTGGAAACGGCGCTGTCTGTGCCGAGGCCGACGCGCAGGCCATCGGTCCTGAGCCAAGCCGCAAGAGGCGCCATGCCTGCGCCGAGCTTGGCGTTGCTTTTCGGGCAGTGGATGACAGCCGCGCCCGACGCGGCAAGCAAGTCAATGTCGGAGGCGTCTTGGTGAACGCAATGAACAGCGAGAGTGTTTGGCCCCAACGCGCCGAGGCTGCCGGCATAGGCCGTCGGAGTCAGGTGCGGCGTCTGCCAGGTGATGCCGCGCCGGGCGTACATCTCGGCAAACGGCCCTTCGCCGCGCTCAGTCAGGGCGCTCTCGGCGGGCGACTCAGCGACATGAATGCTTGTCGGCAGATAACTCGCGCTGACGTAATCGCTGATGGCGGCGAAGAGTGCCGGACGGATCGTATAGAGGGCATGAGGGGAAACGCCGACTTGGACGCGGCCTGAAGCCTGCTGCTGATGGACTGCGATCTTCGCTTGGAGCGCGTTCATCACCGGGCCAACCGGCTCCCGGTCGTCAATGCCGAACAGTTCTTGATAGACGATGCCGCGCTGCCCGGACTCCGCGAGAACGCGCATTGTGGCCCCGGCATCCGTGTTGTCTCCCAGCGTCGTGATGCCGGACGCCGCGCATTCCATTGCGCCAAGCCGCGCCGACCAAAGCCAGTCTTCGGCAGTCAGCAAGGTTTTGGCGGCGGTCAAGGCGCGTATCCAGGGAAAAAACGGCACGTCTTCCAGAAAGCCGCGCAGGGCTGTGTATTCCAGATGCGAGTGCGCGTTGATAAGGCCCGGCAGCAGGACCGCCTCGGCGAAGTCCCGGCACTCGGCGGCGGGGGTCCGGCGCGGACGGACAGCAGCGATCAAGCCGTCTTCCACAACGACTTCGCCGTCTTCCAGCGGCGCGGCGTCCATCGGCAGCACCCAGCGGGCGGCATAGATGGAACGTGTCATTGCTGTTTAAGCTGAAGCAGCCAGGTTTGGTTGAACTGGGCCAGATTTTGATTGATGACGTGGCCGTCGCCCATCAGCTCATTGTAGCGCTTCTGGCTGACCAGCAGCCCGCCGTGCCAGGAACCGTTACCGTCCATTAGCACATTGACTTCGGAGCCTTCATGGGCCGCGCCTGCCGCGTCATACGCCGTCAGCGAGCCGTATGGGGTATGCAGCAGGGCAATCTCAGTGCGGTACAAATAGGACGTTTGGTATTTTTGGAACGCTGTCGGCGTGGCGTCAAGCGGGATGCCGAACCCGTTGACCGCGCTGATGTCAAGCTCGGTGTAGCCGCTGTCCGAAGGGCAATGCCAGATGTCAACGCTCTGGGTGTAAGGCTTTAAAATGACGTTGAGCGGCTGCATCGCCATCACTTCCCCGTAGTATTCCGGATGGGCCGTGTTGGACTGCCAGATGTTAGGGTTGGTATAAACGTCCGAAGGATCATTGCCGTAGGGGTACAAGTCATCGGCGTCTTCTGCGTATAGCGAGATCGCCATGCCGATCTGGCGCAGGTTGGAGATGCAAACGGTCTGGCGGGCCTTGCCGCGCACCGAAAAGAAGACCGGCAACAGGATGGCGGTCAGCAGAGCGATAATGCTGATGACGACAAGCAGCTCGATCAGCGTGAAGCCTGGACGCCTGAGATCAAATTGAGAATTGCGTTGGGGCATACATTTGTTCACGGGTTTTTGCCTTCTAACCTGCCGAGGAAATGAAATTCATAAGCGCTTTCGCCGCTTCTGTTACGCAGACGCAATGCAGACAGTTCCACCGGCGCTGGGATTATTCCTCCATTATGCCATAAAAAACGGGCCTGCTGTCAGCAGGCCCGTCTTGGCGTTCTTGATCCCTGGATTCAGCGATAGTGACGGTGATAGCTGCGGTGATGCCGGTAGTAGTTGGCACGCTGGTCCCGCGCGGCCTGCCGCTGCGACTGGTGATGGCGGTCCTGCTCGTAGCGGTTCGCAGAATACGCGGCTCCGGCGACGCCCAGCAGGGTTGCCGTGCTGTTATGGTGGAGCAGGCCATAACCCGCAACGGCAGCGCCGCCGATGCCTAAATTGCGCCACTGGTTTTTGCTGTTCTGGTCCGCAAATGCGGCCAACGGAGCGAGTGCGCTGACGGCGACGGTCACCGTTAATCCCAACACTGTCGTTAGGTTTGCTGTCTTCATAGTAATTCGTTCCTTCCCTCAAATGCCTGCCCGCCGATAGCCGGGGGCGGAAGCTGTTCGGTCTCACTTTTAGTAAGACTCACCTGCACAATATTTTGTTCCACACTGACCACATTTTGTGCCGGCACAAATGCGTGTTTTGTGGATAAAAAGCCATAAGCCAGTACAATTCCCCGAAAAACGTCCACGCCAGCATCCGCAACGACTTCCGCGACCGCGCCGAGATCGCCGTCGGTTCCCCGCACGGCCATCCCCCGGCTAATCATCATATAGCTTCCCGTTTCCATGTTCTTGTCATACCCAGCCAATCATGCACAAAAACATACGCAATAACCGTTGGTTTATTTTACGCAAATGCTTGACAAACATTGTAGGATATGACACAGTGTTAGAGATTCACGCAAACATCGGGATATACGGGACGAAGAAAGAGAGTACCATCCATGCCACTTCTCGGCCTGCCGCGCCTCCTGGCCTGCCGCGCCTCCTGGCCTGCCGCGCCTCCTGGCC
>CAXUBO010000010.1:0-4359 GCA_964249345.1 uncultured Armatimonadales bacterium
GCAGCGCATCCCCGGACATTCCCAAAGCAAGCGCAGCCGGCAGCAGCCCCAGCCCCGGCCATTCCCAAAGCAAGCGCCGCCGGCAGCAGCCCCAGCCCCAGCCGCGTTGTGTATGTCATCCATTTATTCCTCCTGGCGCTTACTATACCACAAAGAACTTTGTAAATAAAAGTGAAACAGAGAAATATTCTCCTCCTGTAGAGTATAGGACTACGAGAGGCTGACATGGACGCGCCCGGCTTCTACACTTTTTTCGACTCACCGTATTGACCGATATTGGAGGTATGAACCGTGGACTTGACAACTACTTTTGGCGCATCGGCAGATGGAACAACGAGGTCAAAAGAAACTCCATGTAGTATTTGATCCGGACACATTGGGTTCTCGGATTTAGCAGCCGGCTCAAACGGTAAGCCAACATTTTGCATAAGAACGGCAAGGCGGTACTCCGCTTCATGCCCGGAGCGTTTAGCTCGCTCCTGGCGAATGTATCCAGGATAGGTCGCTTGATTGAGCGCTTCAAGCGCTCCTTCGTCTTCTGCTCCTGCGAGGGGGCGAAAAACCCGGCGCAGCGAAGCGGCAAGATAAGGCCCACTGAGGTGCCAAGTATCATGCAAATGCAGCCGGGCATAACTCGCAGGCACTTTCACTCCTTCGGTGGAGGCTTTCAAGTCGGTAATTATTTTGCTGCGCGTCAAGCCGCAAATCTGCAAAAGCAACGCAGTGAGGTCTGAGCCGTTTTCGGTGATATGTTCTTTCAGAAAAGCCGCCAGTGCAGCATCATCTTCAGTACGCTTCACTTCCGCAACAATACTTTCCAGAACGCTTATTTCTGCGGGATGAAGATTACACCGCACGTCAAACTGAATTTGAAAAGGGTCCTTTGAGTGATCCCAAACATGATCATGAAATTCTTTCCGGCGATCCTTAAGGTTCAACTATTGCTCCTCTAACTTGTATTCTAAGAGTGTAATAACTGTCATGCCTAGCGATGATGCGATTCGGGCGGCTGACTTTAAAGTGATATTTCGCTTTGCCCGTTCAACGTCGCTGATGTATGTACGATGAAGGTCGGAAAGTTCGGCAAGCTCTTCCTGTGACACACCGAGTTCCAAACGACGCCGTTTGACGGCAGCACCAAACGTGCGGCTGATTTGATCGCTTTGCAGCCTTGAATCACTCTTGAATTGTTCTTCATTGCAAAACATTAAGCAAATCATAATATTTTGTAGACTATCCGTCAACAGACTAAAAGTTACAAATGATTGACAATCCTAAATTGTCTTGGTATGATGTGTAGGGGGAAACAAGTATGGAAACGCAGCCGTCTTTGCAGGATGCAAAAAAAGATGTTCAAGTGCGAGTAGAAAACCAGCAAGTCTTTTTCGGCACTTCTGAGGATATGTCTCGTGTTGAAAGCAGTTCGGTGGATTTTCTAGTCACTAGCCCGCCCTATTGGAACCTAAAAAATTATGGGGGGATGGAAAATCAGATCGGTCAAGAGGGATACCGCGAGTATCTGGAGCGGCTGAATTCAGTTTGGGCGGAATGCTTCCGCGTAGCGAAAGAAAACGCGGTTCTAGTGGTGAACATCAATTCACGCCGCCATCAAAAACAGTTTTATCCCATTGCTTTTGACATCGCGCAGACAATTGAAGGCTGGAAACTCTGGGACACAGTGATTTGGTATATCCCAAATGCTCTGCCTCAGCCAAATCATTACCGGGAGCGGCTCTTTGACAACAAGTTTGAGTATCTTCTTGTTTTTACCAAAGGTGACCCAGAAAAACACACGTTCCACAAGCCTCGTGTGCCGCAAAAGTATTTGACTGCCGATCCGCGCAGCCACAAGCGCAACGAGAACGGGCGCTGCCTCGGAAACATCATTCGCATTCCCGCCTACCGCCCGCCGAATGTCAAGGAATCGGGTTATCATGTCGCAGCCTATCCCGAAGAGCTGGTAGCGCTTCTTCTTGAAACTTATACTGATCCCGGAGATACCGTTTTGGACCCGTTTGTTGGGAGCGGAACTACCCTCAAAGTAGCTCGGCACATGAATCGCAACGGGCTTGGGTATGAACTCAACCCGGACTTCCAAACACTCATTCGCTGCCGAATTGAAGAAGATTGGGCTGTACCAGATTGGAAATCTTTAGATTTGCTGCATTCTTCCACGATGGAAACAGGAGCGCTCAGGCCGCGGAAAGTGCAGTACCAGAAAAAACCACAGGACAGCACTTATCGCTTGTTTGAAGGCAAGAGCATAAGCGAATATGGTGAACTTGATCACGATAAAATAGAATTGTAAGATGAGCGTAATAGAAGCCCAAACAGAAATCCAGCCCGAAACTCCTGAAAGAGATGCCCCGTCAGGCCGTAGCGAAGACGAGCAGCGGCGTTTTGAGGAGATGCGGCGGCAGATCAAGCAGCGGCGCGTCAACCGGCTGGAAAAACGCTGGTGGAAGCGCCGGGCCGTCAACTTGTTTATCCTTTGGCAGATGTTCGCCGTGTTTATCTGGCTGGTCCCCGGCAACAGCGCCGTCGTGCAGGCGCTCGTCGGCGTGGTCCGGCCGTACATGATCATCACGGCGATGGCGCAAAGCTGGAGCATGTTCTCGCCGAACCCCGACAAGATGGACGTTTATCTGGAAGCCAAGATTACCTACGCCAACGGCCAGACAAAGTCGTGGGAGTTCCCGCGCATGGCGCATTTGAACTATGTCAAGCGCATTGAGGAAGAACGCTGGCGCAAGATGACCGAAGTGGTCACGCACGGCGGCAACCATCAGCTTTGGCGTCCGCTGGCCCGGTACGCCGCCCGCGTCAATGACACCGATCCCCGGAACCCACCGGTCAAAGTGGAGCTGTTCCAGCACATGCGCGTCATTCCGCCGCCCGGCCAGCCCATTCCCGGCTACGATGTCACCCCGCTTCAGGACAATGCCAACCCCGCCGTGACAGTCATCCATCCGGGAGACTTGGTGCGATGACGGAACTTGGTGCGATGACAGAAGCGCAAACAGCTTTGATGGAGCGCCTGCGCGAACAGGCATCCTCAAACAAAGCACCAGGCCAAAAGCCCGCCCTGCCCGCCGAGATAGACGCCGCCGAAAGCCGGCTGACAATTCGCCTGCCCGACCTCCTGCGCCGGATTTACGCGGAAATCAGCGGCGGCGGCTTCGGCCCCGGCGACGCCGGCCTGCGGCCCCTGGCAAGCGCCCTGCTGCCAGGCCGCCTGTACCCGCTGTGCGAGTGGGGCAGCGGCATCCTCTCGGCTTTAGACTGCACCAGCCCCGACACGCCCGTGATCCGCATTGACCCTAACATGCCCAAAGCCGACGTGCCGGCGCGTGTCCCCTCGGCCATGCATTTTGACCGCGCCGCCGCCATCAAACAAGCCTGCTGGGTCGAGTCGCCGTCTTTCGCGCAGTGGCTCACCGACTGGCTCGACGGCCAGCCCCTCTTCTACGCTGCTTACCGGGGCGCGAATAATGAAGATGCCGACGACATAGACGACGAGGAAGAAGACGGCGAGGCGGAGGGCTGATAAAGTCACCAATATACGCAAATGGCTTCACAGCGAGAACTTCTGGGCGTCGCCCATAACATTGCTCATCACGCTCAAAGCGGCTTGAGCTGGCTGCATCCTCATCTGGCTGAAGCTTGTCATCATGCCCTTGTGGATGCTGCCGAAATTGAGCTTTTAGACCCGCAGCCATATCCGCCCATGCTGCCTAAACACAAGCCGCTGGAAGGAGCATTGCAGGGTTTGCAGACAAGATTTTGGGAAATGCTGGAATTACAGCGATTATCCCGCGATAGCGTTCAGTCTGTTCAGCTCACGTTTTTGTTTCCACTATCTCGCCCTGACAATCATTCATGCGCCGTCACGGCTACCATTACTGCCTCTAACGGTAAGAGCTTTCAGAAGCATGTGCCTCTATCCTGGTAAAACCTGCACCGGCACTTCCAGAGACGAATCGGCACGAACCGGTCGCGTCGCCGTTAAGCGGCGGCAATCTGCGTGTACGGGACAACCCGGCTAAGGCGCTCCGAATGGGAACGCTCGGCTTCAATCAGGTCATAGCGGTTTTGGAGGTTCAGCCAGAACCGGGGAGACATCCCGAAAAACTTGCCCAGCAGCATTGCCGTCAGCGGCGTGATGCGGCGTTTGCCGTTCAGAATTTCGGAAACATGGATCGCGCTGAGGCCGGTTCCCTTCGCCAGCTTGTAAGGAGTGATGTCCAGAGGCTCCAAAAAATCTTCGCGCAGCATTTGCCCAGGGTGGGTGTTGACGAGATAATCGTCGGCAGTCGTTGTTTCCATTGTGGTTCTTTCTTTGCGTCGTTCTTTCTTTGC
>CAXUBO010000010.1:4459-13998 GCA_964249345.1 uncultured Armatimonadales bacterium
GTTCTTTCTTTGCGTCGTTCTTTCTTTGCATCAGTGGTAATCTACAATTTCAACATCGCAGGCATTTCTGCCGCTCCAAACAAAGCAGACGCGCCATTGATCGTTGATGCGTATGGAATGCTGTCCTTTCCGGTCATCTTTGAGAGCTTCCAGACGATTCCCTGGCGGAACCCGCAGGTCATCCAAACTGGCGGCGGCGTCCACATAGCCGAGCTTGCGAAAAGCGATGTTTTGAATGTCCGGCGGCAGTTTTCGGGATCGCCCGCCCCCGAAGATGGTTTCAGCTTCGGAAGACTTGAAGTTGACAATCATACTCCGATAGTACCTTACTTCGATACTAATTTTATCGTGAAGCAATCTCCGGGTACAATTACAGTATGGCATCCGCAAACATACCAGACGAACGGTTCCAGTTTTCCGGCTTCGGCACGAGTCCAGCCGCCAAAGACGAGGACGGCGTTTTCCTGCTGGTCATTTCGCACGAGGGCAGCTTGACCGCCGCCGCCTACGCGACAGAAGCCGGCGCGATGGACGCCGCTTTTGAGTATTTAGAAGGCGAATGGGACCCCGGCGACGAGCGCGGTTCCCTGGACGACCGCTTTCTTCGCGCCCAAGAGTTCCTGTCTGCCGAAGGCGGCGTCATGGAAATCATTCCCAGCCCAATTCACGGAGCGTAGCGCATGGCAATCAACCCAAATCCCATTGACCCAAATGTAGGTATCGGCCATGTGCATCTCAAAGTCGCGGACCTGGAACGCTCCCTGCGCTTTTACCGGGACGTGCTGGGCTTCGAAGTCATGGTGCAGATCGGCAGCAGCGCGGCGTTTTTGTCGGCAGGCGGCTACCATCACCATTTGGGGCTGAACACCTGGGAAAGCGCCGGCGGCAAGCCGCCTTCGCCGGGGACCACCGGCCTGTACCATGCCGCCATTGTTTATCCCGCCCGCGCGGCGCTGGCCGATGCTCTGCGGCGGCTCATTGCCGCCGGCATTTCCTTAGACGGTGCAAGCGACCACGGGGTCAGCGAAGCCTTGTACCTGCATGACCCGGACGAAAACGGCATCGAACTGTACTGGGACCGCCCGCGCGAGACGTGGCCTCATGCCCCAGACGGCAGCCTTACCATGTACACCCGGCGGCTGGATTTAAATAATCTGCTGGCGGAAGCGTAGAAGAACTGCGGAGACCCCCCAGCCCCCAATAATGGGGGAGCCAGAGTAAGCTTTAAGGCAGGCCATCCTAGTTCCTTCATGCTCCCCCATTATTGAGGGCTGGGGGGCTTCCCCTGTAATCTTTTTCTTTAAACGCCCGACAGAAGCTTGACAAACCCTCAGACCAGCGGCTATACTCTTGCCGTTGCCGCTCCACGCGGCCCACGCTTTACCATTCTAACGGAAGGAAGTCAGCAGATGAAAATGCTTTTGAAAATGCTTTTTACCCACGCATACACAGCCAACCCCATCAATGCCGATGGTGCGTCTCGCCGCACCGCCGCTGCTATGCTGACTGCCGTTCCGCACTGCCCGAAGCCTCCGAGGAGGAAGCGCCGCTTCTAACACCAAGAACCGCGTACTTCTCCAAAAGGCTTCGAGCTTCCCGCGCATTTTCCGAAACGGAAACAGCGCCCGGCAAGTCCGAAGCCTTTTTTGTTGACTAACTTTTTTCTCGCTTTTTGTCCAAACGAACTGAGAAACACACATGGCGACTCTTCAATCGCAGCACGCCGCGCCTTCCGCGCACAATGAAGACGAAGCGTTGATTCGGCTGACGGCAGACTTTGGCGAAGGCGGCGGCTTTGGCCGCCGAGACCTCGTCGTGACTCGCGAAAGCGTGCAGGTACGGGAGGCAGGCGGGGCGCTGGCGTTCCAGATGCCGATAGCCGAAATCCAGACCGCCCGCAATGAGCCGCTGGTCGGCGGCGGACGGCTGGAAATCACGGCCAAAAACGGGGATATTCTTCCGGTCGTGACGTACTCCCAGACCGTCGCCGCTCGGTTCAGCGAAGCCGCGCGGGGCATCGAGCAGCTTGCCAAAGGCGAGCCGTTCGGGATCAATCTCAAAGAAGAGCGGACACACTGCCCGAAGTGCAATCGTTTACTGCCCGAAAAAGACGGCATTTGCCCGGCCTGCGTCAACCGCTCCAAAACCATGTGGCGCATCGCCCGGTTTCTGACGCCCTACAAGACGCAGGCGGCAACATTGGCCGGCCTGTCACTGCTGACGACGGCGCTCAGCCTGGCCCCGCCGCTGATCCAGCGCCGCTTGATCAACAGTGTCCTGCTGCCGCCCCACCACCATCCGGGCCTGCTGCTGCCGCTGATGGGCGCGTGGCTGGCCCTGCTGGTCGCAGGGATCGGCGTCCAGATTTGGACCGGGCGGACAATCGCGTTTTTGGGCGGCAGCATCGCCGCGGACCTACGCGCCCAGTTGTACCGCTCCATTGAGTTTTTGCAGCTTCATTACTTTGACAAAAAGCAGGTCGGCGCGATCACCAGCCGCGTCACCCAGGATACGGACCGGGTGTGGGGCTTTCTGACCGAAGGCGTCCCGTACTTTCTGATCAACGGCCTGCTGCTCTTCGGCATCGCGGGCTTCCTGCTCTCGGTGAACTGGAAGCTGACCCTCTGCATTCTCGCGCCCATTCCCATTGTCGTTGCGATTGGCGGCTTCTTCTGGAAGTCCGTCGCGCAGCTCTTCACGCGGGTCGGCCAGAAATGGGCGCGGTTTCACATTCACTTGAACGAATCCCTCACGGGGATACGGGTCGTCAAAGCCTTCGCGCAGGAAGATTACGAGAACGCCAAGTTCGCTGTGCGGAACGCCGAGCTGCGCGACGCCGGCATTGCCGGAGACACGCGCTGGTTTACGATCTTTGGCGCGATGTCGCTGTTTGTGGGTCTGGGCGCACTGATTAACTGGGCTGTCGGCGGCTGGATGGTTTACAAAGGCCAGATGAACTTCGGCGACTTTTACCTGTTCAACGCCTATCTCGCGCTGATTTACGGTCCACTGGCCTGGTTCGCCCAGGTCAACAACTGGTTTTCGCGGGCGATGGCCGGCGCGGAGCGCATCTTTGAGGTCATGGACACGGAGCAGGAAAATTATGCCCTGGCGGACATCCCGCACCATGCGATTGAAGGCCGAGTCCAATTCGACAACGTGCGGTTTGGCTATGATAAGTCAAACCCGGTGATCAAGGGGCTGACATTCACGGCAGAGCCGGGCGAAATGATTGGTTTAGTCGGCAAAAGCGGCGCGGGCAAATCCACAACCATCAATCTGCTCTGCCGCTTTTATGAACCCGACGCCGGCACCTTAAAGATAGACGGCATGGATTACACGCAGATGAGCCTTCAGGACATGCGCCGCCAGATTGGAATTGTCTTGCAGGAGCCGTTTTTGTTCAACGGCACCGTCGCCGAGAATATCGCCTACGGTAAGCCCGATGCCAGCTTTGAGGAAATCATTGAAGCCGCGAAAGCCGCCAACGCCCACAGCTTCATCTTAGCAAAGCCCGACGGCTACGACACCATGGTCGGCGAGCGGGGCGCAAAGCTTTCCGGCGGCGAGCGCCAGCGCGTTTCCATTGCCCGCGCCATCCTGCACGACCCGCGCATCTTGATTTTAGACGAAGCGACTTCGGCGGTAGACGTGGAAACCGAAAAACAAATCCAGGAAGCCATCGGCAGGCTCATCAAAGGCCGGACGACGTTTGCCATCGCCCACCGCCTGTCCACGCTTAGGAACGCCGACCGCTTGATTGTCCTGGACGGCGGCAAAATCTCCGAAATGGGAACCCACGCCGAATTGATGGAGAAAAAAGGCGACTTCTTCAAGCTGGTCGAGACTCAAAGCCAAGTCACGCAGATATTGGGCGCAGTATAGGAGAAATGTCATGTTAACACGCTTGAAAGTCAATGGATTCAAGAACCTTGTTGGCGTAGACTTACGTTTCGGCCCTTTCACTTGCATTGCTGGGTCCAACGGCGTTGGTAAATCAAACTTGTTTGATGCAATCCGGTTTTTGAGCGCCCTTTCCCGTGTGCCACTGCTCGAAGCAGCAAAAGAAGTACGCGGCGGCAGAACGGCGGATGTACGGGGGCTGTTTCATCGAGTCGGGGAAAACTACGATAATCGGATGTCGTTTGAGGCGGAAATGGTTGTTCCAGAGCGTGGAGAGGATGACTTGGGGCAAGAAGCTAAGGCAAGCATGACATTCTTGCGTTATAAATTGGCTCTCAGCTACCGCCCTGACGATGGCGGTTTGGAGATACAAGATGAGGAGCTTGTTCACATCAACAAAACAGAAGCGAACCGGAACATCCTGTTCCCTTACAGTGCCGGATGGCTAGACAGCGCTGTGCTTGGGAAGCGGTCGGCCCCGTTTATTTCTACAGTAAAAGACGGTTCAGGAAGCGGAGTGATCTACCTGCACCAAGACCGTGGCGAAAAGGGATCAGGCAAGCCTGCGCCACGCCGTGCAAGCTTGCTTCCCCGAACCGTCGTCCAGGCCGCCAATGCGGCTGAAAACCGCACGGCGGTAATTGCACGGCGGGAAATGCAGTCCTGGAGGCTGCTTCAACTGGAACCATCCGCCTTGCGTGAGCCGGACGATTTCAACGCGCCCAGCCGCCTCAGCGAGCATGGATCGCATCTCCCGGCAATGCTGTTCCGCCTGGGACAAAACGATGAGGCGCGTACCTACGCGGCAGTTGCAAACCGTCTCAGCGAATTAATTACGGACATACGTGAGGTTGGCATTGACCGCGATGAAAAGCGGGAGCAGTTTACGCTTTGGGCAAAGGCAGATGATGGAACACCTCACGCTGCCCGTTCTTTATCCGAGGGAACTCTGCGGTTCCTGGCACTGACTGTGTTGGAACAGGACCCGGACTCACAAGGGGTCATGTGTTTAGAAGAACCGGAAAACGGTATTCATCCTGAGCGCATTCCTGCCATGATACGGCTTCTAAAAGACATTGCGGTTGATACGGGTCTTCCCGTCGGTCGGGACAATCCGTTGCAGCAAGTTATCATCAACACGCATTCGCCGGCGGTGGTCGGCCTGGTAGACGATGACGATTTAATCGCGGCTGAACTGCTGGAAAAAGTGAGTGACGGCCATCGTTTTAAAAGCGTAGCGTTCCAAACCCTGCCCCACACATGGAGAGCAGCCGGGATTGCCGAGCGTGACCTCATGCCCCGCAGTCGGCTCCTGGCTTACTTGAACCCGTTTGAAAAAAAACGGGAGGATGACGGCAGCCAAGCGGCGGAAGAAGACAAAGAAGTAAACGATTTGGCACAAGCTGTCTCCGGTAAGCCGCGCCTCTTGTCAAGAAGACCTCAGCGCGTGGTTGACCGCGCCGATGTGCAGATGCTTTTGTTTGGAGGCGATGTTTAATGCCGCCATCTCTGCGCTACACTGTGGTTGGCGATGGAACTTCTGACCGTGCCTTGATGCCTATTCTGCGCTGGATTTTGCTGCAAAGCGGAACGCCCCTACCATTGTCGGCAAGCTGGGCCGATCCCAGCCGGCTTCGGGAAGGCACAAACAGACTCGCGGATCGGCTGCCGCAGGCGCTTGATCTTTACCCTTGCGACTTGCTGTTTGTTCATCGGGATGCCGAAAAAGAAGCAGTTGAAACGCGCTACAGCGAGATCACCGAAGCAGTTTCCGGTTTGAGCGTGCCACCGACAATCTGTGTTGTTCCGGTTCGCATGACGGAAGCATGGCTTCTTCTTGACGAAGCCGCGATTCGCCGCGCCGCCGACAATCCCAACGGGAGCATCAGGCTTGATTTACCTAGATCAAAAGAGGTGGAATCAATGCCTGATCCGAAGGAAAAACTCAACGAGATGCTTCGGATCGCCTGCGAGTTGAGCGGAAGACGGCTGAGCCAATTCAAGAGGGATGAAGCGAGACGCCGAGTGCAAGTCGCAGAATTTGTGCAGGACTTTTCTCCGCTGCTTCGCTTGTCGGCATTCAAGCATCTTCAAGAAAAAACTTACGCACTTCTGGCTGAACAAGGGTGGCGATGAAGCCAAGCACGCAACGAAGCGGAGCAGTTTATGTCTCTTGTCGAAGAAAAACCAAATCAAGCGCCATCTAGGCAGGGGCCGGAAACGCAGGCTATCGCGCCGACTCAACCGGCGTCGCTGTGGCGCAATGCCGACTACTTGCGGCTCTGGTCGGGCCAGGTGGTGTCGTCCATCGGCAGCCAGGTGTCGGGGCTGGCCCTGCCGCTTCTGATCCTCACGCTGACCCACTCGCCCGCCAAAGCCGGCGGGCTGGCGGCCCTGCGCGGACTGCCCTACCTCCTGCTTTGCCTGCCTGCCGGAGCATTGGTAGACCGCTGGGACCCGCGCCGAACCATGCTGGCGTGCGACACGGGCCGGGCGCTAGCCCTGGCCTCGGTTCCTCTGGCGCTGATGCTGGGGCATCTGAGCTTGGCCCAGCTTTGCGCCGTCACGGTAGTAGAAGGCACGCTGTTTGTGTTCTTCAACCAGGCCGAGTCCAACTGCCTGGTGCGAGTCGTGACCAAAGAGCAACTTGGCGCGGCGGTCGCGCAGAACCAAGCGGGAGACGGGATTTCGGGGCTTTTGGGACCATCCCTCGGCGGCCTGCTGTATGGGCTGGGCCGGAGCGTGCCGTTTTTGACCAACGCCGTCACTTATGCGCTGTCGGTTGTGGCCCTGCTGCTGCTGCGCTCCGATGTGCGTCCGGCCCCGCGCCCGGACGGTCCCGCGCCGCATCTGGGGCGGGAGATTTTGGAAGGCTTGCACTGGCTGTACGCGCACACGGTTGTTCGGTTTGTCGCTCTGCTGACCGGCGTTTTGATGTGTTCCTGCGCCGGCTGGGCCTTAATTTTAATCGTGCTGGCCCAGCGTTTTGGCGCGACGCCGCTTGCAATTGGCCTGCTGACCGCCACCGGCGGGGCGGGCAGCATTTTAGGGTCACTGCTGGCCGTGCCGCTGCAAAAACGGTTTCGGTTCGGGCCGCTGATGATTGGCGCGGCCTGGATATGGGCGCTCACCTGGCTGTTTTATGCTCTTGCGCCAAGCTTGATTGTTCTTGCCCTTGTCAATGTTCTCAGCTTCGTGATCGTGCCGATTTATTTGGGAACGCAGTATGCGTATCGCTTAGGACAAATCCCCGACCATTTGCAGGGCCGGGTCAACAGCGTCTTTCGGCTGATTGCCTTCGGCAGCGGTCCCATCGGCCTTGCCGCGACGGGGGTTCTGCTGCAAAAGCTCGGTCCGGCGCTGACTGTTCTGATTACGTTTGCGCCGCAGCTTGCCTTATGCATCGCCGCGACTTTGTACCGCCCGCTGAGGGAGGAATAGGGACAAAGGATAGGAAACACGGGGCTGAACCCCCGTGCTTTGAAGAGCAAGCCCCCGCCTTCGCGGGTGAAGATTTCACACCTGTTCTTTTGCCCGCGAAGGCGGGGAATTGCACTGTTAAAGCCCTGCCGTTCAGGGCAGGGTTTAAGGATTACACCATGATCAATGACATTCGCCCGTTCCGAGACGAAGACCGCGCCGCAATCATTGAAGGCCGCAACAAGACGAGGCCGGCGCATCACCAAAGAAGTATCACCGAATGGGAGTGGGAAGATGCGCGGAAACCAGCGGACGAAGTGAGCCTGCGGCTCTGTGCCGGCGAGCCTGCGACGGCCTACCTCAGCGCTGTCGACCTCAGTACAACCCCACGGCGCAAGCCGGGGGTCTGCCGCTTTGACCTCTGGATCGCGCCGGAGCAGTGGAGCGAGACGCTTGCCGACGCGCTGTACGCGGAAGCCGCCGAGTTTGCCTGCTCGCGCCATGCCAAGCGTCTGACGACGTACCTCACGCTGTATACGCCGGACGACCCCCTAGTGCCGTTTCTGATGCAACGTGGGTTTACCGAAGTGGACCGCATCGTTCCCGTCATGCTGGATTTGACGACGTTTGACCGAGACAACTTCCCGTCGCCCGAACCTGGTGGCATTCACTTTTTGTCGTATGCCGAAGCCGGCGACACCGACGAAAATCGACGCAAGCTATACATGCTGAATGGAGTGCTGGATCGGGATGTGCCGACAAACGAGGGACGCTCTGAGAGACCACCTTTTGAAGAGTGGATCAAAGGCTTTGATCGGCCTGAAAACGACAAAAACGCGCTTTTACTCGCGGTTGACGAAGCCGGAGACTGGATCGGCATCAGCCAGCTTGGATTTCAGCAGCAGACTAACATTGGATGGACATATTTGACGGGAGTTTTGCGGGAATATCGCGGGCGCGGCATTGCCTATGCCCTCAAGCTGCGGGCCATTGACGCCGCCATTGCGCGAGGCTGCCCGCTCGTTTTGACCGAAAACCACGAAGACAACGCCCCCATGCGGGCGATTAACAAGAAGCTCGGCTTCGTTCCCGACGCTCCCGGCATCAGTTACAGCAAAGACATATAAACCCCTCCGGCTCGCTTAGGCTCGCTCCCTCCCCTAAGAAGGGAAGGTAAGAGGCAGTCGTGGAGGGGTTCCGAGAACACACAAGGAGACACATTTTGACACCTTACACCATTCGCCCGTTCCGCGACGACGACCGGGAAGCCATTGTCGAAATCGGCAACCGGGACCGCCTGCCCCATCGCCAAAACACCGCCGCCGCATGGGCGAGGCGGGACACCCTCCGCAAGCCGGAGATGGTGGACATTCGCCTGTGCGCCGCTGACCCACAGACCGACCGGGCCATCGCTTTTCTGAGCGCGTCGGACCTCAACACGACCGGCTTCAAGATGGAAGACGTTTGCGACTTTGAGATCACCGTAGACCATGCTTACCGCAATCAGGGCATCGGCACGGCGCTGTATGACCGGGCGTTTGCATTCGCCCAGGGGCGCGGCGCAAAGCGCATGGTGACGGGCTTCCGGGAATGGACGCCCCAAGAGCCGGCCATCGGCTTTCTTCAAAAGCGCGGCTTCACCGAGCAGGAGCGCGAAACGCCGTCGTACCTCAACATGGCGGAGTGGGACCCCACGCCGTTTCTCGGTGCAGTCGCCCAGGCGGAAGCCTACGGGGCCAGGCTGTTCACCTACGCCGAACTGGAAGACACCGACGAAAACCGCCGCAGGTATTACGACTTGGAAGTGCCGCTCTTCTACGACATCCCCCGGCGCGACGCGCAGCCGTTCACGTTTGAGCCGTTTGAAGATTGGGTCAAGTTCGTAGTCGAGCGCCCGGAATGGCGGCCTGAGCTGGTGCTGCTGGCGGAAGTCGGCGGCGAGTGGGTCGGCGAGTGCCATGTCGTGCCGAAGCTGGAGACGCCCGAAGTCGGAATGCAGTGGCTGACAGGCGTTCTCAAAGCCCACCGGGGCCACGGCATCGCCACGGCCCTGAAAGTCCGCGCTTATGAGCTGGCCCGCGCCGCCGGAATTGAAGTAATGACCACCGAAAACCACGAAGACAACGCGCCCATGCTCGCCATCAACACAAAGTTCGGCTTCATCCCCGAACCCAGCGTCGTCGTCTACAACAAAGCGCTGAGTGAGTAGCCATGAA
>CAXUBO010000010.1:14098-21825 GCA_964249345.1 uncultured Armatimonadales bacterium
ACAAGACGATGAACAGAACAAGACGATGAACAGACCGCCCCGTGCGTCTCAATCTCGTGACACTTTGACACTGGGCTTTTTGCAGCCTCGGATTTCAATCCGGGGCGGATTTGGGAACGCTACCAGGAAGTATTCGGCGTAAGATTGATTATGCCATACTGTGGGGAAGGGAGAAACCATGAAAGCATTAGAATTTGCTGCGGAAGTGGACACGCATCATCGGTTGCAACTGGTCGTGCCGGACATTCTGCCGGGGCCGGTGCGGGTGCTGGTACTGCTGCCGGAGACGGTACAGGAAGCGCCGGGACAGGAAGGCGAAGCGGAGGCAGATTGGGTGCGTGCTGTCGCCCATGAATGGCGGGAAGAACTGGCTGACCCACGCGAAGACATTTATACGCTGGAAGATGGAGAGCCGATCAATGCGCCGAGGTGACATTGTTCTCGCCCACTTCCCATTCAGCGACATGACGGGTGTAAAGCTTCGACCGCTTTTGCTGCTGACAGGGCCGGTAGGCATCGGCACAGAAATAATTGCGGCTTATATCTCATCAGTTGTTCCGGTCTCGCTTTTGGCGAGCGACATCCTTTTGGACCCAGCACAGCCGCAGCATCAGTCTACTAGGCTCAGGGTAGTTTCTGTACTAC
Source organism: uncultured Armatimonadales bacterium (assembly GCA_964249345.1). Lineage (GTDB taxonomy): Bacteria > Armatimonadota > Armatimonadia > Armatimonadales > Capsulimonadaceae > JANXMY01. Next base: position 14,744 of record CAXUBO010000010.1, read on the forward strand.
GGCTGCACAAAATCGGCACGATCCATGTGAGCAGCTTGCAACGGTATATCGGCCATTTGGATTCGGCGACGCAGCAGGAAGCGGACAACAAGCTGCGGTCTGTTTTGCGGCTATAACGCCTGCGGCTGTAACTGCGGCCCATCGCCGCTTAGAAGCAAAATGATATGGCAAGTCAAAAAACAGCATTGATGTGGTTTCGGCGAGACTTGCGGCTCACAGACAACACGGCGCTTTACCATGCGCTACGCGAGAATGACAATGTCATCGGCGTATTTGTGCTGGATGACGCGATTTTAAGGGCAAAAGACATCGGGGCGGCCCGGACAGCGTTCCTGTTCGGGTCGATTCAATCACTGAACGCAGACTTTGAAAGGCACGGCGGGCGGCTGATTTTGCGTTATGGCAAGTCGCCGGCGCAGGAGCTAAGGACGCTGGCGGCGGAAACCGGCGCGGCGGCGCTTTACTTTAACCGCGATTACACGCCGTACAGCACGGCGCGGGATGCGGACGTGACGGCCATGCTGGACGCAGCCGGCCTAGACGTCAAAAGCTATGACGATGCGCTCATTGCGCCGCCCCAAAACATCGTAGACCCGCGCAACGGTGAACCGTTTGTGACGTTCACGCCGTTCAAGCGGGTTTGGGAAACGCGGGTGCGGGTCGGCGCACGTCTCGGCATTACGCCGATGCTGGGCAAACTTGGGATTGGCGGGGAGCCGCTGTCCGCACCGCTGCCGGCTTTGGAAGATTTCGGGCTGCACCTGACGCAGACCATCTTCCAGGCCGGCGAAGCGGCGGCGCAGGCCAGCCTGCGGGCGTTTGTGGAAAAAAGCCTGCACGCCTACGCCGACAACCGGGACAACACCGGCGACGCCGAAAGCACGTCGGTTCTGTCTGTGCATCTGAAGTACGGGACGCTCTCGGTGCGCGACTGCTGGCGCGAGGCGCAGCGGCTCGGCGGGCGCGGCGCGGTCAAATGGCAGGACGAGCTGGCCTGGCGGGACTTCTTTAACACGCTGCTCTGGCACCACCCGGCGATGCTTCAAAGGGCCATTCAGCCCGCGCTGGCCGCCATGCGCTTTGACCAAAACGACGAGTACCTGGCCCGCTGGAAGTCCGGCACCACGGGGTATCCGTATGTGGACGCCGGCATCCGCCAAATGCTCCAAATCGGCTGGATGCACAACCGGACCCGCCAAATTGCAGCCTCGTTTCTGTGCAAAGATTTACTCATTGACTGGCGCATCGGGGCCGAGTATTACATGCAGGAACTCGTGGACGGCGACTGGGCCTCCAATTACGGCGGCTGGCAGTGGGTCGCCGGCACCGCGCCAGACCCCAACGGCAATTTTCGCGTCTTCAACCCCGTCGCCCAGCAGCGCCGCTACGACCCGAACCTGACTTACTGCCGCCGCTGGATTCCTGAATTGGACACGGCAGCCTATCCGAAACCAATGGTAGACCATGCCCGCGCCGGTGAAGAGTTCATTCGGCGTTTTCAAAAAGCCTACGGCCCGCGTCAAGGACAGCGACGGTAAAAAGCCCCCCAGCCCCCAATAGTGGGGGAGCCAGAGCAGAACAAGCTGCCGTTTCTTCATCTTGCTCCCCCATTATTGGGGGCTGGGGGGCCGTTCTGAAAATGGAGACCCAATCATGCCCGACACGCCTGCACCAGACCCCAAAACACTGAGGCTTTTTTATCAGCCTAAAGACCGGCTGCGGCTGACCATTGACAACGACCGCTCATACCACACGATTAAGCCTGCCTGGGCTGCGCCGCTGTCCCGGTCCGGCCGGTATTTGGCGCTTCTGGACGGCAAAGGCAACGCGATTGTGACGCTGCCGGACCCCGATGTCCTGCCGCCCGACTCGCTTGCCGCTGCCAAAGAAGAGCTGCGGCGGCGTTATTTGACCGCCACGGTCCGGGCGATCACCCACGCCAAGCAGGAGTTCGGGGCCACCTACTGGAGCGTGCAGACCGACCGGGGCGACCGCGACTTTGTGACCCAGAACTTGCAGGAAAACGCTGTCTGGCTCTCGCCCACTCATCTGCTGCTGCTGGACGTGGACGGCAACCGTTTTGAGGTGACAAACACAGAAGCGCTGGACCCGGTTTCCCGCAATTATGTGGCGACGATTTTGTGAAGCACGTCAAGGACCCGGCACTGAAGATAAACCAAATGCCTATGGCATTGAGTCCCGCAGGGACTTTGTGCATTTGAGCAGCCCGGCATTTCAATGCCGGGTTCTTGACGTGCTGCGGCCCCCGTTGTTCCTCTTGACACCTTCCCCTTCCCTTCGGGTACACTCAGGACACTTCAACGAGGAACCAAAAGTAACCCATGAGCCATCGTATTTACAACTTCAGCGCCGGGCCGGCCATTTTGCCGGAACCCGTTTTGGAAGAAGCCGCCCAGGCCGTGCGCGAGATTGGCGGAACGGGAATGTCCCTGCTGGAAGTCAGCCACCGGGGTAAGACCTATGAAGCCATTCATGCCGACGCGGAAACGCGCCTGCTGCGGGTCCTCGGACTGGACCCCGCCGAGTACGCCACGCTGTTCTTGCAGGGCGGCGCGAGCCAGCAGTTTGCGATGGTGCCGCAGAACTTTTTAACACCCGGCCAGACTGCCGATTACATTGTCAGCGGCGACTGGGGCGCAAAAGCCCTCAAAGAAGCCAAATTTTATGGTGATGCCCGCGAAGCGGCGACTTCCAAAGGCGAAGGCTACGCGGAAATTCCCAAAAGCTTTACCCGGACGCCCGGCGCACGCTACGTTCATATCACCACTAACAACACGATTGAAGGCACCGAGTATTTTGATCTGCCCGATACCGGCGACACGCCTTTAGTGGCCGATACATCCTCGGACTTTTTGGCCCTGCGCCGAGACTACCAAAAGTTTTCATTCCTGTACGGCGGTGCACAGAAGAACGTCGGCCCGGCAGGCGTGGTGCTGGCGGTTGCCAAGAAATCTTTTCTTGCCACGGCGAACACCGACATCCCCAAGATTTATTCGTACCAGACGTTTTTAGAGAACCGCTCGCTGTTCAACACGCCGCCGACTTTTGCCATCTATGTCGTCGGCCTCGTCCTGAAATGGATCGAAGCTGAAGGCGGACTAGAGGCGATTGAGGCTCGTAACAAGCGCAAAGCCGCTGTTCTTTACAACACTCTGGACGAGCTGACACCGTTCTACCAGCCCACAGTGACGAACAAAGCCGACCGTTCGCTGATGAACGTCACCTGGCGTCTGCGCGATGAAGCCTTAGAAAAAGAGCTGCTGCTGGAAGCTGAGCACGCCGGCATGGACGGCCTCAAAGGCCACCGCAGCGTCGGCGGCTTCCGCGCCTCCATCTACAATGCCTTCCCGGAAAAAGGCGTCCAAGCCCTTGCGGATTTGCTCCGCGATTTTGCCCAGCGCAAAGGGTAATTCTATGCCCAGCGCAAAGGGTAATTCTAAGGATAATCTTGATGACACTCACGCTCACACCCGATGCCGAGACGCGCCTCCGATCCTTCGCCGAAGAGCGGGGTCTGGCCCCCGAAGAAGCGCACGAAGCCCTGCTGGTCCGCGCTTTAGAAGAAGCCGAGGCCGAATGGCAGGACACGCTTGCGGGTTTGGACCAAAGCGTTGAAGATTACAACGCCGGGCGGTGGATCACTGCCGAGGAAATGAGCCGACAATTAAAAGCGCACGTTGCTGACATTCGTGCGTCTCAACAGGCAAAGGCATGAGACGCGAACCGGCGGACGCAGAAGAAAATCACCTTCCAAGTTATGCGGTTCGCCTCACAACTGCCGTGACGGAACAAACGAGGGCAACATTCTTCTGGATCAATGACAATTTGGGAATTGATGCGGCAGACGCCTGGCAGAGCGGCATGGATGCCGTATGGGCTTCGCTGGCAACTTTGCCACATCGCTGCCAAGTGGCGTAAGAAAACTGGATTTTTCAGAAGAAGCATCCCGGCCCGCCGTTGCGGGTTCTTTTGTATCGGCAGGGCCGCAATACCTGGCGGATTCTGTTCACAATCCATGACGCTGAAGGCGGGGACCAAGTGTATGTCAAACTGCATCAGCTTTGCAGCGCCGCACAAAAGCCGCTGACGAAATGGCCGGACAAAGAATAACAGAAAGACCAAAAAGGAAAATTTTCGTGACTCACTCTCGCTTCTACTCCCTCGCCTCGTTGACACTCATGCTCGGCCTCGGCGCTGCCGGTGTGCAGGCGCAGGCCCCGGTGCTGCCGGGTCCGGGCCAAACGCCGACAGGCCGGATCAACAGCGCTAAGATTAAAATTACGAAGCTGGCGGATTTGCCGCCGCATACCTACGCAGTTTCCGGCAGGGCGGCAGACTTTATCAAGAACGATGCCCAAGTCGCCGCGCTGGCAAAGCAGGTGGAAGCGGACGTGCAGCACGACCTCGCGGCCTACGACATTCTGGACCCTACCACCCTGCGCGGACTGTACGGGACACTGACCACAACTGCCATGCTGCGCCGGGACTACCCCACGGCGCTGCTGGACATTCAGCAGGTCCGAAACAATACAAACAAGCCGCAGGAGAAGCTGACCAGCGGGCTGACTTTGCAGGCCCTGATTACGTCAGGGCAATCCCCAAACGGCGACTTTTCTAAGACACTTGAGTCGAACTTGCAAACCGCGCTGGAAAGCTTGCCCTATGACCAGGTGCAGGACAGCCTGAAGTCCGGCAAGGGGACGTATGAAATCATCACGGAGCCGCTGCTGCTTGGCAGCCTCTCGGCAGGCATTGACCCGGTGATGCAGACCGGCACCATCAGCCAGGGCGTCGCTGACAGCCTGCTGGGCGCGGCGTTCACCGAGCGGTACATCCTTCCCAACAAAGCCGCCCTGCTTGCGGCGTACACAGCCGTCGTGAACGAGCATAGAACGGCAGTCAAGCCGAACATCTGGCCGGACCGGGACATCGCACTCGTGCCGCCCGCAAGCTCGCTTGCGCCGAAGCTGCACCCCGTCTTGGTCGGCATCTGGGACTCCGGCGTAGACCTCACTCTTTACCCTTCGCATTCCTGGACCGACGCCAACGGGACGCACGGCATTGCTTGGACGCTGCATTCGGACCCATCTACGGCGCTGCTGTACCCGCTGCCGGCGGAAGACCAGCAGTACAAGAATTATCTGAAAGGCTTTGAGGACTTGCAGGCCAACGTAGACAGCCCCGATGCCGCTGCCGTCCGGGCAAAACTGGCGTCGCTGTCCCAGGACCAGGTCAAGCCGTTTTTGGAGGGCCTGAGCCAGTACGGCAACTACGCCCACGGCACCCATGTCACCGGAATCGCCCTGCGCGGCAACCCGGCGGCACACATCGTCGTCAGCCGGCTCACGTTTGACTACCATCTTGTTCCCGAAAAGCCGACCGTGGCCCAGGCCAAGAAAGATGCCGATGCGACTGTGGCGTCCGTCAATTTCTTTAAGTCGCGCGGCGTCCGGGTTGTCAACATGAGCTGGGGCGGCGATTTAGCGTCTATTGACACGGCGCTGGAGCAGAACCATTTTGCGGGGACGCCTGAAGAGCGCCGCGCCCTGGCAAAACAAATCTACCAAATTGGCTACTCCGAGCTTTACAATGCCATGAAGGCCGACCCGGCCACGCTGTACTGCATTGCCGCCGGCAACAGCGACAACGATGTCGAGTTCAGCGATGTGTTCCCGTCGTCGTTCAAGCTGCCGAACGTGCTGGTTGTCGGGGCCGTAGACCAGGCTGGCGACCAGACCTCGTTTACGTCGTTCGGCAATGTAGACGTGTACAGCGACGGCTTTGAGGTAGACAGCTTCATTCCCGGCGGCGACCATGCCCGCCTCAGCGGCACCAGCATGGCCGCCCCGCAGGTCACAAATCTCGCCGCCAAGCTGTTCGCCGTGAAGCCGTCGCTCTCCGTCGCCCAGGCCAAAGCGATTATCATCAGCACCGCAGACCCGCGTGAGGTCGGCGGCAAGACCGTGCGCCTGATCAACCCAAAGAAAGCCGTGCTGGCGGCGGAGCGGCAGCAGCAAAGTGAAACGAAGAGAATAACACAATGACTATCACACTAACGCCCGACGTTGAAACACGTCTGCGGACCTACGCGGACGACTTAGACTTGAACCCGGAACAGCTTGCCGCCAATCTGCTCACCCGTGCTTTTGAAGAAGCCGAAGCGAGCCTCAAAGAAACAATAGAGGGGCTTGACCGCAGCGTGGAGGACTACAACGCCGGGCGCTGGATTACGTCCGAGGAGCAAGACCAGCGGTTGAGTGCAAAAATCGAGGCTGCTCGCGCCCGCTTGAATGGCTCTTTCAACGGCACACACAGCAGCGAACGAAGCGCTGAAAGCGAACGAAGCGCTGAAAGCGAACGAAGCGCTGAACTGGCTCAAACCTGATGGCAGAATTAAATGGCGTTACCCCGGTTTATGCTGTCCGCGTTTCAGAAAGATTTGCAGCACAGTCCGATGAAGTCACTGATTGGCATCTCACAAACGCTGGGGTAAACAGTGCGGATGATTGGTTTGCGGGTCTGCAAAAAGCAAAAGCGTCTTTGGCGACCCTGCCGCAACGCTGCGTGACTGCCTCTGAAAACAGAATTTATCAAAAAAAGCACCCTGGCCCGCCGTTGCGCGTGTTCTTGTACCGGCACGGACGCAGCGCCTGGCAGATTTTGTTCACGATCCACGAAGCCGCAGGCGGGGATCAGGCGTATGTCAAGCTGCACCAGCTTCGGAACGCCGCCCAAAAGCCGCTGGCGAAGTGGCCGGATGAGGAATGATTAATCTATGGATCGTAGCCCGGAGTTGGAAAAGCAGTTATACGATGAAATCAAACAAAACGAAGTTTGCTATTATCGAAGTAATGCAATCTACCGCAGCCATGATAAGTACAAAGGCTTTATGTACTCAGTGAATAGCTCGCATCTATTTGAGATGTTCTCCGAAGCACTTGATCATATCGACAAGTCTGAACACGAAAATAAGTGATCCATAAGGAAAAGGATAACCATTCAATGCCGAAGGTATTAGTTGCTGACCCGATTGCCGAAGAAGGCATCAAGATTTTAAAGCA
>CAXUBO010000010.1:21925-36000 GCA_964249345.1 uncultured Armatimonadales bacterium
GCCGAGCTGACCGTTGCCATGCTCCTGGCCCTGGCCCGCAATATCCCGCAAGCGGACGCCACCATGCGGGCGGGGCGCTGGGACCGCAAAAAGTTCATGGGGTCGGAAATCTACGGCAAAACGCTCGGCGTGATTGGCCTCGGCAAGATCGGGCGCGAGGTGGTCAGCCGCTTGCAGGCGTTCGGCATGAGCGTTCTGGGCTACGACCCGTATTTGAAGCCCGAACAGGCCGACGCGCTGGGCATCAAGCTGGTGGATTTGGACACGCTCTACACCCAGTCGGATTATATCTCGGTGCATACGCCGAAAACCAAAGAAACCACAGGCATGATCAACGCCGAAAAGCTGGCCTTGATGAAGCCTACGGTGCGGATTATCAACTGCGCTCGCGGCGGCATCATTGATGAAGCGGCTTTAGCCGAGGCAGCCAAAGCGGGCAGGATCGGCGGCGCAGCGATTGATGTTTATACGACGGAGCCGGTCCCCGAAGGCAACCCTCTTTTGAACATCCCAAGCATCATTACGACGCCCCATTTAGGCGCAAGCACGGAAGAAGCCCAGGTCAATGTCGCCATTGACATCGCCGAGCAGATTGTCGAAGTTCTGGCCGGCCACCCCGCCCGCGCCGCCGTCAACATGCCGCCCGTGTCCGCCGACATGCTGGCCCGCTTGCAGCCGTATTTGACGCTGGCGGAAAAGATCGGCAGCCTCCACGCCCAGCTCACGTCCAGCCCTATCAGCGAAGTGGAAGTCGTCTATGCCGGCGACTTTGAGGCCCTGCCGACGGTGCATCTGACCCGCGCCGTCCTCAAGGGTCTCTTGGAACCCGTCGTCGCCGAAAGCGTCAACTACGTCAACGCCCCGGCCATCGCCGCCGGACGCGGCATCAAGATTACCGAAAGCCGCACCCCGGCTTCCGGTGAAAGCACCGGCGCAACCCTGACCGTCCGCAAGCGCGGCGGCAGCGGCGAACGCGAGATTAGCGGCGTCGTTCTGGATAAAGACAACCAGCGCATTCTGACCATTGACGGCTACCGGGTGGACGTGCGCCCGTCCGGCCCGATGCTGGTGACTCAGCACACTGATCGCCCCGGCGTCATTGGTAAAGTCGGCACCCTGCTTGGCGACAATGCCATCAACATCGCCGGAATGCACGTTGGGCGCGAAAGCGAAGGCAACCGCGCAGTCATGGTTTTGAAGCTGGACACGCCGACGCCCGACGCCATCTTAACCCAAATCCGGCAGATTGACGGCATGGAAACCGCCCGTCTGGTGCAGTTATAGAAAGAACACCATGAAAATCATTACTACTCTTGCCGCTTTCGGCGCGTTTGCCTTCTCGTCCGCCGCCTATGCCGCGCCCGGCCCGGCTCTGCCGCTTCTCGGCGGGCCGAACGCCGTCACCGCCGGCGTTTTTATTCCGTCGAGCGGTGCGGCCAAGTCTGCCGGCGGCAACACCCAGTTTGACATCGAATTCCATTACGGCCTGCCGATCCCAAACCCGACTCCCCTGCGCGTCGTGCTGGGCGCGGGCGTTGAAACCGGCTCGAAATCCGGCAGCCATTCCACCGTGATTCCACTGACTGCCGGGCTGCAAGTCGGGGTCGGCGGCGGCGTATATGCGGGCGCAGGCGTCGGCTACTACTTCCTGAACCAGCACGCCAACACCGGCTTTGACCAGCTCGGCACCACAAGCCGCGTCGGTGGCTACGGCGAGCTGGGCTACGCCCTGCCCGGCGGCCTCGTCACCGTCAGCGCCAAGTACCAAGCCGTCCAGCGTGCCGACGGCTTCGTCCTCACGGCAGGACTGCATTTCTAGGTTGTCAACCAAAAAGCCCGGCACTTTCCGTGCCGGGCTTTTGCGTTCTAAACGACTTTTTTGCGCCGCTTTGGGGTGGCCTGCGCGGCGGCCAGCAGCGGCGCGGAAAGGCTTTCGTACCGGGCCAGCAGATGCTCGGCCCGGTCGCGGTCGTCGGTGAAGGCTTCCGGGCGGTACAGCTTGTCTACGGCGCTGTCCACGGCTTGATGCGCTTTTCGCAGGAGCGGCGGCATTGTCAAGCGGTCGTAGAGGTCGGCCAGCGAGGAGGCGGGGAAGGCGGCGCGGGCTTCCAGGACTTTTTGCGCCAGCGCCGCGAGACGGGCTTTGTCGCTGTCGGAAAGCGGCGGCAGCGGGAACGTGTTGTAGACAATTCCAATAGAGTACCGATAGTCGCTTTTCAGCTTGCCGCCAATTGTCCGCAGCCAGGCCATGTGCATCCGGGACGTGAGCAGCCCAAACAGCCAAAGCGGAACGTCGGGAAGAACAAAAACCAAGTCGCTTGGAACTGTGGGCGGCTCCAAATAAGCCAGGGGCAGGTACTCGCGCCGCTCGGAGCTGACTTTGGGAATGGCAAGAAATGGCTGCTCCGGCAGCACATTGACATGGTAGCGCGTCGGGCTGTCGGCTAGGCTGCGGGTGGAAGCGCTTGTGCTTTCCTGCCGAAACTGCCGCACTTTTTCCATGCGCTCCTTGACACGCGGCAGCCGGTTCAGCTCTGCCGGCGTTGCCGACTGCAACGCCAGAATATAGCGCATCGACCCGTTGATCAGCTCTTCCGCGCCGACATAAGGCCGCAAAAACGGGGCCGCCGCAGGCTCAGTTTTGAGAAACTCTTCCCGCGCCTCCGGCGTGAAAATATAGTGGCCCGCGTCAATAGGCTTGGAGCCAATCACGATTTGAGGCAAGCCGCTGAGGGGCCGGGACGCTTCCCGCACGACAAGATGGGAATCGGACAGCCGCGCCGCGTCCATCAAATACGGCGACAATTTGCTGTGGGCGCTTTCCGCCGGCTCCCCGCGCTGGTTCTCATACACATACAGCCGCTTGACCTTCGGCTCGTCTTCCCGCCGCGTCAGTCCTAAAATCACCACATGCACATGGGCCATGCCACGCGCATCGCTGCCCCAAGCGAACGTCGAATGCGCGAACGCGATTTCCAGCCCGCAGCGCTCAAACAGCAGCGGCCAAAGCTGGGCGACTTGCTCTCCCTGCGTGATGGAGTTGGTAGACACAAAGCCGATTTTCGCTTTCCCGGCCCGCGCATACGCGCCGCCGGTCAGAAACCACGCCGAAACATAGTCGAGGGTTCCGCCGCTGCCGCCAAGCCGCGCGACCCGGCGCACCTGCTCGCGCTGCTCCGGCGACTGATACTTCGCGCCGACAAACGGCGGGTTCCCCAGCAGGTAGTCACATTCGCCGGCCGGCAGCACGGCGTCCCAGGGCGTTTCCAGCGCGTCGGCCTGAAGGATATGCGGGGACACGCGCAGGGGAATGCGGCGAAACACCTGCCCGAACTCCAAAGAAACCCGGTTGTTGGCGATATGGTCCGTCATCCAAAGCGCCACTTCGGCGATACGCGCCGGAAACTCGCCAATCTCCATGCCGTAAAACTGGCCGACGTTCACCCGAAGCAAATGCTCAATGTCAAGCACCTGCTGCCGCTGCTCCACCGGGTAAATCTCCCGCAGCACTTCCAGTTCCAGCGTTCGCAGCTCCCGGTAGGCAATCACTAAAAAGTTGCCGCAGCCGCAGGCCGGATCGAAAAACCGCAGCGCCGCAAGCCGCGCTTGAAACGCTTCCAGCGCCGCCCGCTTTCCCAGGTCCCGCCGCGCTCGCAGCCGCCGGAACTCGGCGTGCAGATCATCCAGAAACAGCGGCTCAATCACTTTGAGAATGTTGCGCTCAGTCGTGTAATGCGCTCCCTGCGCCCGCCGCTCGCCGCTTTTCATCACGGACTGGAAGAGTGCGCCGAAAATCGCAGGCGAAATCGCATCCCAATTAAACGCACAGGCTTCCAGCAGCCGCGCCCGCATTTCTTTTGTAAAGGAAGGCACGCGCAGCCGGTCTTTGAACAAATCTCCATTGATATAAGGAAACGCCTGCAAGTCTTCGTCCAAGCTTGCTTGACGCTCGTGTTCCGCTTCATTCAGCACGTCAAACAACTGCGTCAGCCACAAGCCGACATCGGAGCCGTCTTCGCCGGTGCGCTCGGACAAAAGATCGGTAAAAATGCCGACCGGCTCGAAAATTCCCGTGTCATCGGCGAACAAGCAGAACAAGAGACGCACCAGCAGGCGCTCCAAATCCTGCCCTTTGTAGCCGGACGCCAGCAGCGAGTCATGCAGCTTTCCCATCAGCTCCGAAGCCGCAATGTTGACCGGGTCTTGGTCGCGGAACGTGCGCTTTTCAATGCCGAGAATAAAGCCGAACTTTTCCACATGCTGCGGCAGTTCAGCCAGCGTAAAGGCGCTGCTTTCCCCTTCATCTAAATCATGCAGCTCAAACGTCTGAAAATCCGAAAGGAGCAGGTAGCGCGGCAGCTCCGAGTCTTTGATGCCGGGAAAGTATTCCAGCGCCTGCGCTTTTGCCGGGGCCAGGTTCCGGCCCGCGCTTTTATGCTCAACCAGCAGCACCCCTTTCCAAAACAAGTCAATAAAGCCTTGCCTGCCGCCAAGCTTCTTCACCGGTTCCTCAAAGGACGCGACCCGGCGGCGCTGTACCCCGAACACCTCAAAGAACGCATTGTAAAAACTTTGCGTTTCCCCGCGCTCATAGTACGCGCCCTGCCATTCCTTTGCAAACTGGGCCGCATTGGCGCGAATCTGATTGAAGCTGAGTCGGTTCATGGTCTTCCTAGAGTTCAGGCTTGATTTTCCCGCAAATCAATTCACCGCGCCCGGTGCAAAGTCCTTTCGCGAAAACCGAGTAAAGCGCGGACCGCATAAAACGCAAAAAAGCCGCCCGCTTCCAGTTCGGAAGGGGGCGGCCTTTGCTTGTCTTAATTGGCAAGCTCGGACTCTTGGGCGATGTCTACGCTTTCGCCGTCCAGCCAGAAATGGGAAAAGGGGCTGTGGTCTAAAGTCGTGGCGGCAAGGTCTACATGCTCCTGCAAGCCGAGCAGCGCCCGGAACTCCAGGGCGCTGTCGCCGTCGGAGAAGCACGCTAAGTAGTCGGTGCCTTCTTGCAGCAGGCAGATGAACTCGCCGGAGTCGATGTGCTGAAGCGCGTAAACACGCTGGGTGGTGTCTATTTCCGAAGTATAGGTTTCATTAAGTTTTTCGTTGGGTTTCATGGTGTAAGGGTCTCGTTTTTCTGAATAATAGGGCGGCGCGAGGCAGCAAACATCGGGCAAAGCCGCTTGCCCCACTTCTCTTACGTTTTTGTTTTACCCTGCCGTTCCTGCCGTCAACCGTCCCGGCCAAAAGCCGGGCAGGACGGAGCGCGGCGGGGTTTGACAATGCGCCGGGCGATGTGCTACACTGCCGCGTGAATGCTTCTTCTCTGAGAACTTCGGTAAAACGGCAGGTGTATGTGTTTGATCTGGACGGCGTACTTTATCTTGGCGATACGCCTATTCCCTACGCCGCCGAAGCGATCCAGCGCCTGCGGAGCGACGGCAAGCAAGTTTACTTTCTGACCAACAACTCCGGCCGCACCCGCGCCGACTACAAGCAAAAGCTGGCGGATGTCAATGGCCTGGATGTTCCTGAAGCGTCTATTTTTACATCGGCGTATGCGACTGCCCTGTACTTGAAACAGCGCGGGGGCGCTGGACGTTCCGTGTTTGTCATCGGCGAGCCGGGCCTTGCCGCTGAGCTTGCGGCCTCCGGCGGCCTGATCCCCGTTACTGTGCCGGACAGCGTAGACATCCACGACATTGACTACGTCGCGGTCGGCATTGACCGGAACTTTACCTACGACAAGCTGCGCTTCGCCCACGCCGCCATCACGCGCGGCCATGCCCAGTTCCTCGCCACCAACCGCGACTCGACCTTTCCAATGGAAACCGGCGAAATCCCCGGCGGCGGCTCCCTTGTCGCTGCCCTGGCAACCGCAACAGGCCGCGAACCCCTCACCATCGGCAAGCCCGAAACCCACGCCTACGAAGCCATTCTCGCCGATGCCGGGGTGACTGCCGCCGACAGCGTCATGGTCGGCGACCGCCTAGACACCGACATCGCCGTCGGCAACCGCTCCGGCGCATATACCGTTCTGGTACTGACCGGCGTGACCTCTCCCAGCAAAGCCAAGGCCGCACCGCCTGAATGGCGCCCTGACCGAATTATCGGCGACCTGCGCGAGTTAGATTAGAGGCTTTTGCGAAGAAAAAAACCTCACCCCGCCATCAAAATGGCGACCCTCTCTTTTCGAAAGGAGAGGGTGGCGCAAGGCGCCGGGTGAGGTTCTTTGCGGTTCTTCGGCTGGGCCTTACCCCAGCCATTCCGGGTGCATCGCCGTGCTGTCAAAGTGGGGCGTGGTCTTGAACAGCTCCGTCGAGCCGTTCGCCGCCGCAACCTGGGTGCGGGACAAAAGCGCGGCGATCTGGGTTTGCGTTAAAGGCTGGAACGTCCGGGCGGCAGTCAGGGCCTGCTCTAGAATCTCCATCCGGTCAATGCCGCAGACGACCACCGAGACCGGCATGGTCATGGAATAATGCAGCATCTCAATCGGCGTGGACAGCTTATCGGCCAGCACTTTATCTAAAATAAAATGGTCGCCGAACGTCTTCATGCCGAGAATGCCGATCTTGCGCTCGGTCAAAAGCGGCACAACCGTTTGGGTAAAGCTGCGAAAATGAGCGTCCATGACGTTGATCGGCATCTGCACCGTGTCAAAGCGGAAGCCATGCGCGTCCGCCACTTCCAGCATCCGCCGATGCACCAGCGGGTCTTTGTGGCCCGTGAAGCCGATAAAGCGCACTTTGCCGGCCTGCCTTGCGGCGATGGCTGCCCCAAGCGCACCGTCTTGGGCAAAGATTCGGTCCGGGTCTTCCATGCGTAGAATCTCGTGGAACTGGACCAAGTCCAAATGGTCGGTCTGAAGGCGAGTGAGGGACTGGTTAAGCTGGCTGTCAAACGACGACCGATTGCGCCCGTCAATCTTGGTCATCAAGAAGACCTTTTGGCGGTAGCCGTTTTGACGAAGCGCTTTGCCCATGCGGACTTCAGAGTTGCCGTTGTTGTAATCCCAGGAATTGTCCAGGAAATTGATGCCTCGGTCAACGCCCGAATGAATCAGCTTAATCCCCTCGGCATCGGTGTCCGGCTTACCGAGGTGGAAGCCGCCCATGCCGACTACCGAAACTTCTTCCCCCGTAGACCCAAGCTGCCGGTACGGCATGTCGCCGCGTTTTGTAGAAGGCGGCGTCGGCAGCGTGCCGGGCGGCACGGGCTGAGAGGGAATCACATCAATGGGTTTGTCGGCAGTGTTTTGAGCGAGCGCGGCGGTTCCGGTCGCCGCCAGCCCCGCCGCGAGTGCGGCGCTGCTTTTCAGAAAATTACGTCGTGTCGTGTCCATGCCGAGGTTATACCAACGCATTTCCGATCCCAAACACAGGGAAGGTGGGGCAAAAACGGCAGAAAGTATGCTAAGATGGCATGAGGCAAAAGGAAGGCCACGAAGCGGCGGAAGGAGGAAGCGGGCGACGGGGCCGCCCGCTGAGTTCGGCGGCGAACGCTACTTGCCGCCGGCAGGAACGGCTTCGGCGTCTTTGGCTTCCAGCGTGGTCTGGATGCACTCGGCGACGAGTTTTTCCACCATGCGCGTCGATTCGCCCATGGAATTGGAAGCGCCTTCAATGCGCTTCTCCGAGACCGGGCAGATGGCCCAGGCTTTGACTTTCGCGGGCTTTTTCACACCGATTTGGTTTGTCCCGCCCTGCTGATAGTTGATTGTAACCGTGTATCCGGCAATTTTCGCATCGTAGGATGCCATGCGCGTAATCCCCCCAAATAGTTCTCTCCTTCTTATTCCCTGCCGAGCGCTGGGATTCCTTCATCATTTTTAACTTTTGGCCGGGGGCAAGTCTGCCTCGGTTCCAATGGCATTTAATTTTTCAACTTCTTCTGCCGGCAGCGTTAAATACACCGCTGCCGCGTTCTCGCGCAAGTGCGCGACGGAAGACGTGCCGGGGATGAGCAGAATGTTGGGCGAGCGCTGCAAAAGCCAGGCGATGGCAACTGCCATGGGGGTCGCCTGAAGCGCGGCGGCGACTTCCGACAAGGCATCGGACTGAAGCGGCGAAAAGCCGCCGAGCGGGAAGTACGGCACATACGCGATACTTTGCGCGGCCAGGGCGTCAATGAAAGCGTCATCGGTGCGATGAGCGACGTTGTAATGGTTCTGCACGCAGACCACCGGCGCGACGGCTTGCGCTTCGGCCATCTGCTCCGGAGTGACGTTGCTGACGCCGAGGTGCTTGATTAGCCCGTCCCGCTGCATGTCCGCCAGCACGGCAAACGGCTCCGTCAATGAGCCGGGCGTCGGGCTGCCGACCCCGCCGACGCGCAGATTGACCACGTCTAAAGCGGCGAGGCCCAAGTTCTCCAAGTTGTCGTGGACAGCCTGCCGCAGCTCATCGGGCGCAAGCGCTGACGGCCATCCGCCCTGAGCGTCGCGCCGTGCGCCGACTTTGGTGACAATCCGCAGCGCTTCCGGGTAAGGGTAAAGCGCTTCTTTGATGATTTGGTTGGTAACGTGCGGGCCGTAAAAGTCGCTGGTGTCAATGTGCGTGATGCCGAGCGCAACCGCCTCACGCAGAACAGCAACGGCTCCGTCGCGGTCGGCAGGCGGACCGAAAACGTGCGGCCCGGCAAGCTGCATCGCGCCGTAGCCCATGCGGCTGAGTGTCAAGTCGTCTGCCAATTTGTAGGAACCGCCTAAAAGTTCTGCTGCCATTTGTTTGTCTCCTCTGTGACCAAGCGTTTCTGATACAGGCCTGGAACAACCTCGCCCGGAAAAAAGTTTCCACCCTTTCCTGAAGCAAGGAGAGGGTATGCCTGGGGCATCATGGGTATCTGCCGCTCGCGGCGGGTTAAGAAGCACGCGGAAGTAAACTTGCTCATGCCATGCCTTTCCTCCGCCTTGCCAAACTCACTCTAAATATGCCATAATAGCCGGGCGCG
Organism: uncultured Armatimonadales bacterium; assembly: GCA_964249345.1. GTDB lineage: Bacteria > Armatimonadota > Armatimonadia > Armatimonadales > Capsulimonadaceae > JANXMY01. The sequence goes on from CAXUBO010000010.1 coordinate 30,869, forward strand.
TTGGTTCTTCCGAGTTGATTTTTGACCTTCGCCGCATCCCCGACGCGCCCCCAGTTGAGTGCATTTTGTCAGGAGTCCCATGTCTACTCAGACCAACACCAAGTATATTTTCGTCACCGGCGGCGTCGTGTCGTCCATCGGCAAAGGCATCACAACGGCCAGCTTAGGCCGTTTACTGCGGAACCGGGGCTTCGGCGTCACCATGACCAAGCTGGACCCGTACATCAACGTAGACGCCGGGACAATGAACCCGTACCAGCACGGCGAAGTGTTTGTCACCGATGACGGCGCGGAAACCGATTTGGACTTAGGCCATTACGAGCGGTTTGTAGACATCAATCTCACCCGCGATTCGACCGTCACGACCGGAGGCATTTATTCAACAGTTATTGCCAAAGAGCGGCGCGGGGATTATCTCGGCGGCACGGTGCAGATGATTCCGCATATTACCAACGAAATCAAAGAGCGCGTGATTTCTTTAGGCAAAAAGTCGGGGGCGGACGTCGTCATTGCCGAAATCGGCGGCACGGTGGGGGACATTGAAGGCCTGCCGTTTTTAGAGGCCATTCGCCAGTTACGCAAAGATGTCGGCCATGACAACGTGCTGTACGTTCATGTGACGCTCATTCCCTATGTCGGACCCTGGGGCGAAGTCAAAACAAAGCCCACCCAGCACTCGGTCATCAAGCTGCGCGAGATCGGCATTCAGCCCGACATTCTCATTTGCCGCACCAAACTTGACATTGACGACGATATGAAAGAGAAAATCAGCCTGTTTTGCGACGTGGACAAAGAAGCCGTCATTGAAGCCAAAGACTCCGAAACCATCTACGAAATCCCGATGGTATTTGAACAAGAGGGTTTGGCCGATTTAGTCGTCAAGCGTTTGGGCCTGCATGACGGCCCCGCCAACATGAGGGAGTGGCACGATTTGGTCCGCCGGGTCAAGCAGCCCCAATTTGAGGTGAACATCGCCGTCGTCGGCAAGTATACGCAGAACGGCGACGCTTACATTTCCATCGCCGAAGCCTTAAAGCACGGCGGGATTGCGTGCGATGCTCATGTCAACATTGAATGGATTGAAAGCGACGATTTAGAAGAACCCGGCCTCGATATGGCCGCGCGATTCGCCCAGACCGACGGCCTCATCGTTGCGCCCGGCTTCGGCGAGCGCGGCGTTGAAGGCAAAATCGCCGCTATCAAACACGCCCGCGAAAGCGGCCTGCCTTTCCTCGGCATCTGCTACGGTTTGCAGATGGCTGTCATTGAGTTCGCCCGCCACGCCTGCGGTTTAGCCCATGCCAACACCGAGGAAGTGGACGCCGAGACGCCCTACCCCGTTGTCCATATCCTGCCGGAGCAAAAGCACGTCACCGAAAAAGGCGCGTCCATGCGCCTCGGCGCGTATCCCTGCCGCCTCACTCAAGACTCGATGGCCGCACGGCTTTATGGTCCCGGCACCATCTCCGAGCGCCACCGTCACCGCTACGAAGTCAACAACGAGTACCGCGAGCAGATGACCGCGGCCGGCATGGTCTTCAGCGGCGTTTCCCCCGACTACCGTTTAGTGGAGATCATCGAGCTGCCGTTCAGCGCCCACCCCTACTTCATCGCCACCCAGTTCCACCCGGAGTTCAAGTCCCGTCCCAACCGCGCCCATCCCCTCTTCGCGGGCTTCATCGCCGCCGCCCTCGCCCGCAAGACTGAGCGCACCCAAAGCCGCGCCGGCCACGGCAGCCAGCACTTTGAAGCCGATGAAGAAGTCGAAGTCGCCGCCGAAATGCTGGCGTAGGCGTCAAGATGAGTTAAATAGGACCATGTGTTAAAACACACGGCTACACGGCGCGGACGCCACGAAACACTCGCTTCGCGGGGTTAGAAACCAAATAGAGAGCTGAACGAAGATAATTCTTAGTGCCGCGCAGCGGTACTTCGTAGCGTCTTCGCTGTCTACCCGTGTGTTTTAACACATAGTCTTTAGTAAGCGTCCTGCCAATGCCTGTTACTATCCGTGAAATCGCCGAAGACGAACTGTCTGCGCTGCTGAGTTTGTACGCGCATCTGCACCCGAACGACGACATGCCGCCGCTGGGTGAGATGATGCCAGACTGGAAGGCACTGCGGCAGGACCCGAACCAGCGTTTCTTCGGGGTGTATTGGGACGATGCTTTGGCTTCAACCTGCACGCTCATTGTGGTACCGAACTTGACACGCCGTATGCGCCCTTATGGCCTCATTGAGAATGTCGTGACACACCCGGACTACCGAAAGCGCGGCCTCGGAAACGCGGTGCTGAAACACGCCCTCGCCGCCGCCTGGAAGCGCGGCTGTTACAAAGTCATGCTGCTGACAGGAAGCAGAAACGAAGAAACGCTGCGCTTTTACGAGCAGGCCGGCTTTCAGCGCGGAGCCAAGACCGGCTTCGTGGCACGTCCAGGCGGCTGACATTCTTTGCTCTTTTACACCGACAATGAGGCTGAGATCGGCTACAATCAGATATGCACCCATTTCAGCCGCTCATGCTCGATTTTTCTGAGAATAATGTTTTCATTCCTGAAACGGCAGATAGTTTTCGTGCCGATGCGAATGCTGTCCTTTATCATGGGGACTGCATGGATGGCCTTCGTGCCGTTCCAGACGGAGCCATGCAGCTTGTCATTACCTCGCCGCCCTATAATCTTGGCAAAATTTATGAAGATGCCGCGCACTTAGATACTTACTTGGAAGCCTTGTCACCAGTCGTAGAAGAAATCGTCCGCGTGATGTCGCCGTCTGGCTCCCTTTGCTGGCAAGTAGGCAACTATGTCAGCAAAGGGGAAATTTTTCCTTTGGATATCCTGCAATACCCACTTTTCAAGACGCATGGCCTCAAGCTGCGAAACCGAATTGTTTGGCATTTCGCGCATGGCCTTCATGCCTCCAAGCGCTTTTCCGGGCGTTATGAAACCCTGCTCTGGTTTACAAAGAGCGACGACTACACGTTCAATCTTGATCCGGTGCGCGTTCCCGCCAAATATCCCGGCAAGCGCCATTTCAAGGGTGATAAATACGGCCAGCCAAGCGGCAATCCTCTCGGCAAGAACCCGTCCGACATCTGGGGCGTCGTTGTTCAGGATTGGGAAACTTGCCTTTGGGACATTCCGAATGTGAAGGCTAATCACCCGGAAAAAACAATTCACCCCTGCCAATACCCCATTGAACTTGTGGAGCGTTGCGTTCTCGCATTGACGAACGAAGAAGATTGGGTTTTGGACCCGTTCAGTGGCGTTGCCACTTCCTTGCTGGCGGCTCTTAGCAACGGACGACGTGGGATGGGCTGCGAAAAAGAAGCCGAGTACGTTCAAATCGGGCAACAACGGATTGAAGACCTGTACGCGGGACGCTTAGGATACCGTCCTCTCGGCAAGCCGGTTCATCAGCCGACAGGCCGGGAAAAAGTCGCGCAAAGGCCGCAGGAATGGCGGAACGGAGCAGAAGAATGATAGTCGCCGCGCGTTATTCTTTTAACGGGGGCGCGGAAGCCGTCGCCGCAAAATATCCGCATCTCTTAGCAGAATTGGAAGCGGCGATTGCCGCCGTAGATGCTGAACGGCACCGGACGAAGCAGAGCAAAGAAAAGACCATGCGGGGCCAGATGCTTTACAGCCCCATTGACCTGAACAAAGCCATTAAAGAACCTTTGTTTTCGCAAGGCTGGCGGAACCACCGCGTTGAGTGTCAATACTCAGCCAAGCATTACACGCCCGAATATGCCGCAACCGTTACGGAGAACGTCGGCTTCCGGGACATGGACTTCGTGAAAGAAGAACTTGGAGTGGAAGTTCAGTTCGGAAAATACTCGTTTATGGTTTACAATGTTGCGGCGAAGATGACAATTTTCCGAAACCTCGGCTATATTGATACCGGCGTAGAAGTCGTGCCGGTGAAGCGGTTCGCCCAGCAGATGTCGTCCGGCGTTTCCTACTTTGAGCAGTTTGTTTGGGACTTGGATCAGCGCGGCGTGGCGGACATTGATGTGCCTGTCTTGATACTGGGAATTGACAGCGAAATCCCCGGTGCAAGCAAGCGCCCACGAGTGCGGCAAGCGGTTGTCAAAACTCAAGCCTTAGAACTTTAGGCTGATAAATATCTTTTGCTCCTTTACACCGCCATTCTTTCCGCCCTTGCGCCGCCGTTTCTGCTGATTTTGCTCGGCGCGGGGCTGAAGCGCCTCCATGTGCTGCAACCGGCCCATGTTCCTATTCTGAACGGGCTGGTTTTGAACGTCACCCTGCCGGCGCTGATTGGGCTGGGGCTGCTTCGCGCTCCGGCGCTTTCGCCGCGCCTCGGCTTGCCTGTCCTGGCAATGTTTGGGACCGAGATGCTTGCGCTGGGAGTGGTTTATGCGCTTGGGAAAAGCCTGCGGCTGCCGCGCACACTGCTGGGGGCCGTGCTGATTGTCGGGGTCTTCGGCAATACCAGCTTTATCGGCTACCCGCTGACGCTTGCGATTTTCCCCCGGCAGTTCCCGACCACCATTCTGCTGGACCAGTTTGGAATGACCCTGCCGATGTACCTTTCGGCGGCGATTGTGGGTTCACGCTTCGGCAGCGAGAACGGCAGCGGCGGCCACGCGGCGGCGATTGGCCGGTTCTTCCGCTCGCCAATTTTCCTCAGCGCCGTGCTGGGGCTAATCCTGCATTCGCTTCCCGTTCCGCCTGCGCTGGCGTCCATCTCCCTGCTGCACCGCGCTGGCGCGATTTTGCTTCAGTGCCTGGGTTACTTGGGGCAGGGAACCACGCCGCTGGTGCTGCTTGCGCTCGGCGTCGCGCTGCGGCCCGGCGCGGCCTTGAAGCGGCCTGGGGCGCTTGCGCTGGCCTGCGGGGCGAAACTTTTGCTTTGCCCGCTCTTGGTCTGGCTTTTGTGCCGGGCGTTCGGCGTGGGCGGGGAAGTGCGGGCGGATACGATTTTAGAAACCGCCATGCCGACTGCGGTAATTGCTTCGGTGCTGTCGGGCCAGAACGACTTGGAAGGCGACTTTGCCGTCGGCGTCGTTTTCGTCGCCACGGTTCTGTCCGCCCTCACTGTTCCCCTGCTGCTGTCCGTGCTGCATTAGAAAAGATTTGTCGGAAAAGATTTGTCGGAAAAGATTT
>CAXUBO010000010.1:36100-45159 GCA_964249345.1 uncultured Armatimonadales bacterium
GAAAAGATTTGTCGGAAAAGATTTGTCGGAAAAGATTTAGATGAACAGAAACGCCGCCGCGAGTGCGCCCAGCAAGGTGAACAGCAGCAAAACCAGATAGTTAAAGGCCAGCAGTGTATATTTGACGAGTGTCTTGCCCCAGCTTTGCTTGTACGCAACGCGCATAGCAAAATACGGGTACAGCAGGGCGGCGATGACGGCAAGAGGTGTGACGGCAGCGGCGCGAGGCACGGTAAGCTCTCCCAGAAGCAGCACACTCAGCAGCAAAAACAAGAACGCATGAAGATGCAGGCTGAAGATCAGATGCTCAATGTAGAAACGCTTGGAGCGCAAATAAATGAGCTTCAGCGAAAGTGCGAAGGCTGGCAGCAGCACGAACATCATCTTTGGAATGTAATCCAGCAAAGCCTCTGACAGCAACTTCGGGTTCTGCTTTGCTTTGATGATCTGGCGCTTCAGGTACTGGACCAGCTTGGGGTCAGGTGTTTGGCGCGTGTCCCGCTGCTGGGCGTTGTAAGCTTCGACAGTCGCGGGCAGACGGGTCAGGTCATAAGAGGATTTGCCAAGCGAAAGCGTCGCTCTGCCATGCTGCGGCGCGATTTTCAGGCCCGGCGCATCCTCCTGGACTTCCGCCTTGAGGTCCGCCTGCGCGTCTTGGTAATCTTTATCCGCCTTTATCTGGGCGACGGTTTGCGGTGCGATTTTTGTCTTTGCAGCGGCGGAAGCAAGCGCACGCGTATTCACCAGCGACGCATGGTGCGTAAACGGCAGCAAAATGAAAAAGAGGACGCTGAAGGTCAAATACAGCTTAAGGGGTGACAGGTAGCGGACGCGCCGACCAGCATTGTATTCGCGGGTCAGGAAACCCGGATGGATCACCAGAGGAACCAATGTCCGTAGGAGCTTAGCATCGAACGACGCGACGCTGGAAAGAAGATCATGGGCCAGCAGCTTGATGGCAACCGTCTGGTCTTCATTCTCCTGCCCGCATTCCACGCAGAACTTTCCCGTCGCCGCCGTGCCGCAGTTGAGGCAATGTGTTGGCCGAGGCTGAGGCGGCTTTTTCCGGCGCGTCTGCGGCGGCAGCACTTGGCCGGGAGGGGATTGGCCGGTGGGGGTCTGCGGCGTCGCCATAAACAAGCCTCCTGAAACCAGCCTCGCTAAAGCCCAATGTCACTTAAAATGCCCTGGACAAACTCGCGGGCGGGGCGCATCTCATCGGCGCTTGTGACTTCAATCACAATCGGCACTTCCGGCAAAAACTGGGAAATGGCCCGAAGCTGTATCCCAAAGTCCAGCACGCCGAGGCCGGGCGCGAGAAAAACGCGGCTGCCGCCAGCGTCCAGCGCCGAGTCCTTTAAATGCACCAGGCCAACCGCCGGGGCGATCCGGGCGACCATGTCTGGGATCAGCGCTTTCTGGGCCGAAAAGCCGCTTGTGGTCAGCAGGTTCGGAGCGTCTAAAACGATTTTGACTTCGCCGCCGGGAAAACGCTGGGCCATGCGGACGCAGGCCGCCGCGTCGTCTAGTACATGCGCGACAAACGGTTCCAATAAAACCTGCACCGGCAGGCCGCGTACCTGCGCGTGCAGGCCGCTGAGGGCCACATACAAGCTGCTGAAAGTCGCTTCTTCCGCGTTCATCAGGTTCGGCGCGGTGAGGGTCTTGCCATGCGTCCCGCTCCAGCTGACAATGCGCTCGACGCCGTTCATCATGCCCATGTTTTCGGCCAGCGTCCGCCAGTCCAGGCCGTCTACCCCATGCAGGCTTGCGTCGTCCAGCCGCAGCGGATTGATGTAGCAGCCGGCGGCATTCACGAAAAAGCCGGCATTGCGGGCCGCCACTCCCATTTCCCGCACTTCGCCCGCCGTGAGGCCGTGAATAAACGAAGTCACCTGACCGCGCTGAAACCCGGCTTCCACGGCCTGCCCAAACGCCGCCGGAATGTCGGTTTCCTCGTAGATGCTGACCATGACGCCGAGTTCCATTGGGTTCAGACTCCTAACGCGGCGCGGGCGTGTCACTGAAAAAGTCAACAACTGTATCCAGCCGCGCTTCTTCGGTCCGGCAGTTCTCGGACAGATGCGCGTACTGGCGCTTCGCGGCTTCGATAATCGCTTGGCTTTTTGCGATCTCTTTTTGCAGCGCGGCGATTTTCGACTCCGCCGCCGAAGTCAGCTCCCCTAACTGGTCGCCGCGCGTCTGCCGGAAAGACTGCAATGCCGCCTGCTTGCGGATGGCATCGGCGACAATGGCTTCCGGCGTGCCGCCGACGGATTTTCCCAGCGCGGCCAGCGTCGCGTTGATAATCTGCTGCCGCACTTCTTCCGAAACGGTGCTTGGCATGGTGCGAAGCATCTCCAAAGCCTGCTCCGCTGTGAATGGAACCGCCGGCACGCCGCCCAGCGTGTAGAGCGCCTCGAAGTTCACCAGCCCGTCGCTGTCCACCGGGCTTGCCGCGCCTGCCGGGTCTGATCCCATGCGGGGCGTGATCACCGGCGACGGGTTTAGGCGCTGCCGCGACTCGCGCCGCTCCTGGATTTTCATAGCTCCATCCAGCTCATCATACGCCGCCTGCGGGATCGGCTCCGGCGGCGGGGGAGGCGGCGGCTCCTTGACTTCTACAACGGCCTTCAAAGCGCGTTTCCAAATTGGATCAATAGGCATAGAACTTAATCGCAGTATTAAATTACGGAAAGAGGCCAAGACGTATCCACTGGCGGCGAGCGATGTGCTGGGCTGGGCTGTTCATATTCAAGCACAGGGCGGTTGCCCGCCCGATTGAAGTCAGTCCGGCGATCACACCTGTTTCAGCATCAACTTGAAAATGATACGCCCAGACATCTTGTCGCGGATGAAAAAGCCGAACCATCTTCCCATCGGGGTCTCGGCCTTCGGTGCGCGTGGATTTATGAGAATTACAAGAACGACAAGACAAGGCTAGGTTTGTTTCCGTGTCGCCCCCGTCGCGCACCACCGGAATGATATGCTCGACTTCAAACGCAATTATTGAAAATCGCTTCCGGGGCATGACAATATTCACAGCGGTACTCTGCCCGTGCCGCAACCAGCGAATGATGCGGGTTCATCGCCCTGCTTCATCTGCCAGCAAGGCGGCGCGGCTTGCAGACGCATACAATTCCGCTTCAACGAGTTTATTGAGTTCCGCCTGCTTCTGGTCAGGCAGCGCCGATTCTGAGTCACGAGCCAGCCGCCAAGCCGACATTAGTTCCCCAAGACGCTGCTGCTGAACCGCTCCGAAAAACCGATCGGGACGCAGGCTCTGAACGACCACGAGCAGGCCCGCATCAGCGTCAGGAAGCTGTGGTGTCAGCGCATCAAGCGCTTCCCCTAAAGTTCTGCCGAGCGAGTGCTTGTCGCCCGCCGTACCTTGATAAGAGATGCCGTCGTCCGTCGGCACCGGCAGAAGCGATACTGTTGTCATCAGGGTTTACCTCATTACTGCTATTTTACCACGTTCTGCTTTTCTTGTGCTTTGGCAGGCTCGCTTTTTGCGTCCGGCAGCACGGTAAACGTGACACCTTCAATGTGGGCGAAGTCTCCTTGCCACTCCTGTATGCGGGTGAGCTTCCAGCCCTGCGGGGTTTCGCGCCAGGTTTGCTTCCAGTCAAAGATAACAGAGCTTAACACGCCATGATGTTGGATTTTCATGGAGAACGCACAAGTTTCTTGGGACAATATCACCGCGTCAGTCGCAGTGACGGAAAGCGGATGGATTGCTACGCTTGAACAACCAGGCATAGCAATTGAGTCAAGCCCTTTGAGCGCGGCAGGACCCGTAAGCAGCAGCCTGAGCCTCTTAGCGTGAAGTCAGGCGCGGCCAATGGCTTCAAGCCTGCCGTGCCGTGATCTCGGACAGCCTGGGCATAAGCTTTGGCAAATTGAAACGTCGCCGGGCTTGGCCGCAAGCTGAAAGGGCTTGGAACGGCGGCAGTGTCCTCCGCGTGGGCAGAGGCCAGGAAAAAGACGAACAAAATTGCGGCTGTGGTCATCTTCTGCGTGAGGCTTTGCATAGGCTTCTCCTAAAATTGCAATACTCCTACTGCTTCATTTCGGTGCGCCACTGGGACGCGGCTTCGTTCAGGGCATCGTAAGGCGGCAGGTCAATGGAAACGTAAGAAGATTTATACTGGGCGCGGGCTGCCGGGCTGAGGCGGCTTGCCAAAGCCTGCCCGCCGTTTTGGGCCGGACGGAAGTAATACTGGACGCCGTCATCTAAGGCTTCCGGTTTGCTCAGGAAGTCTAAAAAGGCCGACGCGGTCGTTTTCTGGCTGTCCGTCACCCACGGGCCGGACAATTCGTAGATGTTCTGGTCGGCGTTTGCCGTCGGGCTGGGGTAGATCATCACCAAATCGGGGTTCTCTTCAATTGCGGTCAGCGCGGCGCTTTCATAGGCCGTGATGAAGTCCCGCGAGCCGGGGCTTGCGGAATACGCTTTTTCAAGGGCGGTGGAACCTGTCGCTTTTGGGTCACGGACAAACGCCTGATCAATTTGGCTCAGATAGGCCGCAAACTGAGGTGTTGACGTGACAGCGGCGGTCGGGTCAGGCAGATTACGAAACTGCACATACTCTGTGACAATCAAAGACATGGTCAGCAGCCCGCTGCTGGCGTTCAGCGGATCGGCATACGCAAAACGAAATCGGCCCCACGGCGCTTTGCGCTGGCCTAAACTTAGCTGCCGAACGGCCTCCCACGGGGCCGAGCCGGACAAGAGCGGCCGCAGAAACGCCGCTTTTTCTTTGGTTGTCAGAAACACAAGCGGGCTTTTAAACAGCGTCCGACAGCTCTGCGAGTTGTTGACATCCGCGATCTGCGCCCCGCCGTGTGCGCCGGGCCAGACCTGGGCAAGCTGGTACACCCACACCGGGCTGGACGGACTCCACAAGACCGGCTGCATTTTGCCGTCCAAGATGCCGTGCATGGCGTCGCGCGACTCAGCCACCTGAAGCGACACTTTGCCGCCCTGCGACTGCTGATTAAACTTGACAATCTCAGCATCCATCCATTTCTGCTTGGTGCCGGTGGTAGATACGATAATGTCGCCGCTCGCGGCCTGAGCGGGAGTCAAGCCGCCGCTGCTGCCTACTTGATGCGAAGCAACGATGTTGCGGCAGGAGCGGACACCGAAAAAGATTGCAGCCAGCAGCAGCAAAATGATAATCCAGCCGCCGGGTTTGATGCGAGTGATCTGCACGCGAAGTTCTCCTTGAAGCCGTCCATGAGTTTAACCCCCCAGCCCCCAATAATGAGGGCGCGAGAAATGGAGGAGCTGGAAAAAGCGACTACGCAGAGGGCGAACACAAGGTTCGCCCCTGCGGTTTTTCTTTTATTCTCCAGCCTGCCCGCCTTCTCCTTCTGCCCCGCCCCCAATCGGCAGCGTCAGCGTGAACACCGCGCCCGGCGGCGCGTCCGGCGGGGCATTCGCCGCCCCTATCCGCCCGCCATGCGCCTCGGCAATCGCGCGGCAGAGCGCAAGGCCCAGGCCTGTCCCGTGAACTACGCTGTTTTGATGGGTCCGTCCCCGGTAGAAACGCTCAAACAAGTGCTTTTCTTCGCCCGGCACAAGGCCGGGACCAAAATCGCGCACGGTGAAAGTGACTTCGGAAGAAGCGGCGGCAGCGCAGAGGAAAATCGGCGACCCCGGCGGCGTGTACTTGACGGCGTTTTCCAGCAAATTTGTCAGCACCAAAGCAATCTGCGTGTAATCAGCCTGCACCAGCGGCAGGTCTGCCTCGGCACGCACTTCCACCCGCGCGGCTTCCGTCTCCGGCAGGCGGTCCAGCGCCGTGCCGACAATCTCCACCAAGTCGCACCAGTCCTTGCGCGGCTGCCAGGCGCCGGCCTCTAAACGCGACAAGTCCAAGAGGTTGGACACTAAAGCGCTGAGGCGGTCGGCTTCCGTGTTGATCGCCGACAAAGTCTCCCAGGACGCCTTGAGGTCCCAGACCGCGTCCGGCTGAAGCAGGCCCGTCGCCGAGGCTTTAATTGCGGCCAGCGGCGTCCGCAGCTCATGGGACACCAGCGACAGCAGGGAGTCTTTCAAGAGGTCCGCTTCCCGAAGCGCCTCTGCCTGCGCCGCCTGCGCCGCCAGCGCGTCGCGGGCAATGACCACGGCGGCATGGTTAGCCAGGGTTCGGATGAGGCGCTCGTCGGCGGCGGAGAACGGCCTGCCGTCCCGGCGCGGCCCCACATACAGCACTCCCACCCGGCTGCCGTCGGCATGGAGCGGCAGGTACACCCCCAGCGTCTCCGCCGCGCCGGCCGGCAGCGCCCGCCGGGACTGGCGCACGGCCTGGTCCCATAAACGGCGTCCGCCAAACCCAATGGCCTGATCCTGTTCGGCGGCGGTTTCCGCCATCTGGGCCACGGCGCCGGGAATGGGATCGCTTTGAGCCGGCGGCACCAGCCGCTCCGAATGCGCGTCCCGCCGGAACACCAGGCACGGCGCGGCGCGGCACAGCGCCTGCATCTGCCCCGAAAGCGCAAGAAGCAGACGGTCGGCCCGCACTTCCCGGCTCAGCGTCTCGCTGGCCTCAAACAGCAGGGCGATCTCGGCTTCTCTGGCCCGCGCTTCTTGGGTCCGGGTCCGGGCCTGCGCCGCAAGCTGGGACGTGGACACGGCGGCGACCAGAAAGACGCCGAGCGAAAGCCAGTCGCGCGGATCGGCGATGGTCAGCGTCCCAAACGGCGGCAGAAAGAAAAAGTCCCAGCAGACAAAGCTGAGGACCGCGCCGAAAACCGCCGAACCGAAGCCGAACCGAATGGCGATGGCAATCACCACCGGCAAATACAGCAGCGACGCCTGTCCTTTGTCGAGCGCGTGCCGCAGCAGCCAGAACCCGCCGGTCGCAAGGCCGATCCCCGCCGCCGCCCAGGCAAACCCAGCCCGGCGTGGATGAAACTGTTTCAGCAGCAGGAAAAGAGTCGGCACAATAGTAGTATACTGGCTAACACAGAAAATAATTTTGGTACTATGGTTACAAATGCTTGACTTGATTGGGGTTGATGTGTTGTAGTTGACTAGTCTAAACCAGCAGCAAGCCAAGATGCATAGGCAAATCAGGAACTTTTGTGAAGCCGTGCATAATTATGGCATCAGATATAGCGTCAAATATGGCATTAAATGTCGTCCATGCTCAGTCGGGACCGCTCTTTCGCCGCATTCAGCAGGTGATGCGTGAGCGGATCACCCAGGGAAGCTGGGCCGCCGGACAGCCGCTGCCGTCGCGGGTGCAGCTCTGCGCGGAGTTCGCGACGACCCGCGTGACCCTGGACAAAGCCATCCATGAGCTGGTTCGGGAGGGGCTGCTGCGCTCCGCGAAAGGCAGCGGCACTTTTGTGGCCTCGGAACAATCCGCTGGGGAACAATCCGCTGGGGAACAATCCGCTCCTGAACCCGCTTCCCCCCGCATCCTGCGCCTCGGCGTGATGATGAGCCAGGACGCGGTTCCCGGCGAGACGCAGGAAAAGTCCAGCCGAGAAAAGTCCGGCACGGACAACCTGTATTTCGGGCCTTTGTTTCAGGGGATACGCGACGCGGTGATCGGCAAGCCGGTGGAGACGGTCTACGCCTACTATAGCCGGTCCGACTATGCCGCGTTCTACCGTGAGAACGCCCTGGACGGGGTACTGCTGATCGCCCCCCTCCTCCAGGAACTGCCGGCCCTGCGTGCGCTGGCGACCGCCCGGATTCTTTTTGTCGCCGCCGGCATCTCGTCCGACGACCCCGCAGACGGCACGCTGCCTTTCGTGGATGCGGACAACCGGCAGGGGGCCGCCGACGCTGTCGCGCACCTGCTGGCGCTGGGACACCGGCGAATCGCCCTGGTAAACCTGGCAACCGCGCAGGCCAACCACCATGACCGACTGGAGGGCTACCGCCGCGCACTTGCCGCCGCCGACATGCTGGCGGACCCGCACGACCTGCTGCTTTACCCGATCCATGAACAGGGCCGCCTCGAAGAGCGCATCCAAGCCTGGCTGTCGCATCTTCTGTCATCCGGCAGTTTACCGACGGCGATCTTCGCCTGCGACTATTTCATGGCGGTCGCGACGATGCGCGTCCTGCGCCGCAGCGGGCTGCGCGTGCCGGAAGACGTTTCCGTGGTCGGCTTCGACGACCCGTTCTCCGCCGAACATCTGACCCCGGCACTGACCGCCGTGCGCCAGCCGATCTACGAGATCGGCCGCCGCGCGGCCCAGCGCTTACTCGACGCTCTCGCCGCCGGGACCACGGCACGCGGCATGGAGATTTTCCCGACCCGGCTGATCGTCCGCGATTCTGCCTGTCCGCCGCTTGTCCGCGTTCCTCTCATTCCCGTACCTCTCAGCCAGTCATCTTCAGAAAAGGAAGGTATTTCACTGTGATCACAACTTCTTCCCGCCGGAACAGACCGTGTTCCGCCGTCCGCCTCGGCTTTACCCAAGCGTTCACTTTAATTGAGCTGCTTGTCGTTATTGCGATTATCGCAATCCTCGCCGCCATTCTTTTTCCCGTGTTCCAGAAAGTCCGCGAGAACGCCCGCGCGGCCTCCTGTGAATCCAACTTGAAGCAGCTTGCGCTGGCCTTCACCGAGTACACGCAGGACGCCGATGAGACGTTCCCTCCGGCGATCGTCAACTACAACTATGAAGAGTTTGGCAGCTACACGCCGGACCCCAATCCGGTGTGGGCAGTGAAAATACTGCCCTACATTAAATCCTACGGGGTTTACTTCTGCCCGGACGATTCGACTGCGGGTCAGATTGGCCGCAACAACTCCGGCGGCTCAAGCTACGAGGGCGTCGGCATGTCGTATGCGGTCAACGGTTACTTTAACTTTCCGCCGCCTAACTACGATCACGAGCAGCTGCTGGGCATCTCCGGCGCTTCCGGCGGCGACGGCGGGACGGCTACGACTCCGGCGGCACAGTCATTGAGTGCGGTCGGCCGGCCTTCCGACTCGATCCTGCTGGCAGAAAAGTACAACACCGATGACAACGCCGGCTGGGTTGCCGGCGCTAACGGCGTCACGGCAAATCCTCTCGGCGGCAAC
>CAXUBO010000010.1:45259-50947 GCA_964249345.1 uncultured Armatimonadales bacterium
GCAACATGTGGGACGTGACCCGCCAGTAGAGGCTTCCTCACACATCGAGGCGGCAGAGGCTTTTCTCTGCCGCCGTTTTACGCCGCTTTGCGGCAATCAGAAGCCTATGGAGTAGAAAACAACATGAACCGAAGATCGCTTGGACTGTGCCTCGCCGCCGTGTCCGTCCTGCTTTTAGGAGGCTGCCACAGCGCGGCGGACGATGCGGCAGCGCAGAAGCAGGCTATAGAAGGGCGGGCGATGACGCCTCAAGAGCAGCAAGAAATGGAAAAGGAACGTAACGCAGCCATTCAAGGCTCGCATCAAGGTGCCGCTGCTCAGCACGGGAAGCCGCAGTAGCGTGTGGCTGGAGAAAGCGTTCGGAGAGTTTCAGCTCCTCGAACGCTTTTTTGTGACTGGATCAAAAAAGACTTACGCAGGAAAACGCGGCGGCTGCCGCGAATAAAGCCTCCATGCTTCAGACAAACCCGGAGACTCTTCTTTGGTACGCCCAGCCCGCCGACGCTTGGACTGAGGCGCTGCCGCTGGGCAACGGACGGCTCGGCGCGATGGTGTTTGGCGGCGTGCCGGAAGAGCGTTTTGCCTTGAACGAGATGACCCTCTGGGCAGGCGGTCCCCATGATTACGACAACATAGAAGCGCGAAATGCGCTGCCGGAAGTTCGCCGGCTGGTCTTTGCAGGAGACTATGAGGCCGCGCAGACGCTGTGCCAGGAAAAGTGCATGGGCCGGCCCATGAAGCAGATGCCGTACCAGACCTGCGGCGATTTGCGGCTGTTATTTGCCGATCAGCAAGCCGGTTCACAGCAAGCCAATTCACAAAAAGTCACGGAGTACCGGCGGGAGCTGGACCTGGCAACCGCCACGGCGCGGGTTAGGTACATCGCCGACGGCGTCACTTACACCCGCGAAGCGTTTGCGAGCGCCCCGGATCAGCTTTTAGTCATTAGACTCACTGCCGACCGGCCCGGCAGGATTGCATTTACCGCCCGGTTTGACGGCCCGCCCGGCTCCGAGATTTCCTGCGAAGGGGAGAAGCTCATCCAGCGCGGGACCGCACGCGAGGCCGAAGGCATTCCCGGCGTGGTACGGTGGACCGCGCTTGTCCAGGCTTTGGCCGAAGGCGGCACGGTGCAGGCGGACAACAGCCGGCTTTCTGTAGCGGGCGCAGACGCGGCCACGCTGTTCGTATCCCTGGCAACAAGTTACAAGAACTACGCCGATGCGAGCGGCGATCCCGACGCTCTGGCAGCCGCCTATTTAGAGGCCGCGCGAAAGCCTAACGCTGAGCTGAGCGACGCCCACGTCGCCGACTACGCGCGGCTGTTTGGGCGCGTCTCACTCGATCTCGGCGTGTCCGCGCTCGGTGACGCGCCGACAGACGCCCGGCTTCGGGCCTTCCAGTCCGCGCCGGACCCGGCGCTTGCAGTTCTGCACTTTCAGTATGGGCGCTATCTTTTGATTGCCTCCTCCCGCCCCGGCGGGCAGCCTGCCACTTTGCAGGGGCTTTGGAACGACAGCCTGGAACCGGCCTGGGGCTGCAAGTATACCATCAACATCAATACAGAAATGAACTACTGGCCTGCCGAGACCTGCGGCCTCTCCGAGTGCGCCGAGCCTCTGTTTGCGCTTCTTTCGGAGCTTGCCGAGACCGGGCGGCATACGGCGCGGGCCCACTACGGCGCACGCGGCTGGGTCGCCCACCACAACACCGATGCCTGGCGCGGGACCGCGCCGGTGGACGGCGTTTGGTGGGGCCTGTGGATGACCGGCGGGGCGTGGCTTTGCACGCATCTTTGGGAGCACTACTTGTTCACGCGGGACACAGATGCCCTTGCGCGGCACTACCCCATTCTTAAAGGGGCTGCCGAGTTCTTTTTGGACACATTAGTTGAGGAGCCGGCCCACGGATGGCTTGTGACCTGCCCGTCGCTGTCCCCGGAGAACGCCCACCATCCGGGTGCGTATCTGTGCGCCGGCCCAACCCTGGATTTGCAAATCCTGCGCGATTTGTTCGGAGCCGCCGCAGCCGCCGCCGAAGTCTTAGGCTGCGACCCGGCATTTCAATCGGAAGTGAATGCGGCCCGCGCCCGCCTTGCACCGATGCAAATTGGAAAAAACGGGCAGCTTCAGGAATGGCTGGAAGACTGGGACGATGCAGCGCCTGAGCCGCATCACCGCCATATCGCCCATTTGTACGGCCTGCACCCCGGCCATCAAATCACGCGGCGCGGAACGCCGGAACTCTTTGCCGCCGCGAAAGCGTCTTTAGAGAAGCGCGGCGACGCCGGGACCGGGTGGTCCCTGGCGTGGAAAATCAACCAGTGGGCGCGTCTGGAAGACGGCGACCGGGCCTGGGCGCTCGTCTGTAAAGCCCTGGCTCTCGTCAGCACGGACGACACCAATTATCACGGCGGGGGCGGCGTGTACGCTAATCTTTTCGACGCCCACCCTCCGTTTCAGATTGACGGCAACTTCGGCTTCACGGCGGGCATTGCCGAAATGCTGCTGCAAAGCCATGCCGCGGAGCTGCACCTGCTCCCGGCCCTGCCCGCCGCCTGGTCCGGAGGCTCCGTACAGGGATTGGAAGCGCGGGGCGGCATCACCGTTGACATCTCCTGGGCCGATGGCCGCCTGGTGGCTGCATCTTTGCTGCCGCGCCGCGCCGGCACCATTGCTGTTCGCTGCGGCGAGAATGTTCTCACCATTGACGCTCGCCCCGGCGAACTTGTGACACTGACAGCAGCACAATTCGGGTAAAATTCTTTCCGCCAATCTTGCCTTCCCACTTTATCTTGCCTTCCCACTTTGTCTTGCCTTATGAAACAACTGCGAAACGAATGGAATGAGTTCTTTTTCAAGCCTGTGTCCCCGGTGACTTTGGGCTTGTTCCGAATGGTATTTGGGTTCTGGACATTCGGCTACGGCTTCTTGCTGTTCCCGGAGCGCGTGACCTGGTTCTCAAACAACGGCGTGTTCACGTCCGCCGAAGTGGCCGCCTACAACGGCGGCGTCGGCACTTATGTTCACCAGAACGACCTGCTGATCGTGCCGGGCGCGGAGCGCTGGCTGATCCCCTTCTTCCTGGTCTACCTGCTGGCGGCGCTTTGCCTGACCCTCGGCTTTTGGAGCCGCCTCAGCGCGGCTTTCGTGTATGTCGGCATCTGCGCCCTGCACGCCCGCGCCGCCCCCATCCACAACAGCGGCGACACGGTCATGGTAGTCATGGCCGCGTACCTGATCCTGAGCCCCTGCGGCGCAGCCTGCTCGGTAGACCGATTAATCCGCATCTTTCGGGGCGTGGAAGACGCCGCCCTGCCGCTTGTCGTGGCCTGGGGGCAGCGCCTGATGCAGCTTCAGATCACCGTTCTCTACCTCTGCGCGGCCCTCTCGAAAGCCACGGGGGCGCAGTGGCAGGACGGCACGGCGGTTTATTACCCGATGCACCTGCCTGAGTCGGTCCGGTTCCCGGTCTGGGGGCTGGACAACATCTACATCGTCAACCTCGTGACCTGGGGAACCGTCGCCATTGAGATGGCCCTCGGCACCGTTGTCTGGGTGCCGCGCCTGCGCTTGTACGTCCTGGCCGGCGGCGTTTTGTTGCATCTCGGCATTGAATACGGCATGAACATCCCCTTCTTCTCGGCGCTGATGATCACGTCCTACCTCAATTTTCTGAAGCCCGCCGAAGTCGCCTCTTTCCTAGAGTGGGCCAAGCGACAACTCGGCCTGGCCCCGCTCCGATTGGTGTACGACGGCCACTGCGACTTCTGCAAGTCTTCGCTCCTCGTCGTTCGCTACCTAGACGTTTTTCAGGTCATCACGTTTGTGGACTCCCACGACCCCGAAGCCCTTGCATCTACCGGCGTTCGCTTTGAGGACGCCGAAGAAGCCGCCTATGCCGTCCGCGAGGGCGGCCAGCAGTTTGCCGGCTTCGACGCCTTCCGCCAAGTCGCCTGGAACCTGCCCTTGACCGCACTTTTCGCTCCTCTGCTCTACATCCCCGGCATCCCCCAGATTGGCCGCCGCGCTTATGAATGGATCAAAAACAACCGCAGCCGCCTCCCCGTCGCCCCTCGCTACAAGGCAAAAGCCGAGAAGCCGCGCGAGATGGCCGGGGTGTAGGGAAGTGCATCAATGGGGCCGTTTATCTGCATTAGTCTTGACGAAATAAATCGTTCTGAGATAGGCCACTTTCTGAATATAACAGTGGCAAAAGGAGATGAGCGAGAACAGTTGGCAGCAGCAGTGTCAGAAAAAACCGCAACCGCGTTAGAGGCCGCTCTGGGAGAGAAGCCGTTCCGCTCAAATAAGCCCGGCACTTACAGTTACGAGGTGTAAGAAATAAGCGAAGGGCCAGGATCGCTTAAGACACTGACCCTGCAAATTAGCAAAGGCCGCGCACGGACGAAAACAAGTGTTGTTGTGGAAAAAGACCTGTTCTTGGCACTATGGAACATATTTCATTTTCAAGAACTGCCGAGCAAGCTGCCTGCGGAAAGACGCCGCACATGAAAATGACTACAAAAAATGCCATAGCGGAAGGGAGCAAAATGAACGCAATCGTCACCGCCGTCAGCCAAAGTCCGGCGCATGAGTTCAGCAAACAGCCTCAAGAAAGCATTGGACTTGTGGCGGGCCTCGGCGTGGACGGGGACGCGCACAGCGGCAGGACTGTTCAGCACCGCTCGCGGGTAGCGCGGGACCCGTCGCAGCCGAACTTGCGGCAGGTGCATCTCATCCACGCGGAGCTGCATGACGAGCTTCACGCCGCCGGTTTCTGCGTCTCGGCGGGAGACATGGGCGAGAACATCACGACGCGCGGCGTAGATTTGCTTGGCCTGCCGACCGGAACGCGGCTGCATCTTGGCGCGTCGGCGATAGTGGAAGTCACCGGCCTGCGAAACCCCTGCCCGCAGCTTGACGCCTTTCAGCCGGGCCTTACGGCGGCAGTGTTAGACCGCGATGCCGACGGCGCTCCCGTCCGCAAAGCCGGCGTCATGGGCATTGTGCTGACAAGCGGCGCCTTGCAGCCGAACGATCCCATTCGTGTCGTGCTGCCGCCGGAGCCGCATCAGCCGCTCAGGCCGGTCTAGGTCTGCTTCAAGGCCGCTTGATTGCGTAGAGGCGGCACACTTTGCCGTCGTAGGTAATGTCTTTGTCATAGGCCATGCCGTTCTTTTCGGCGACGCGCAGGGACGCCGCATTGCCGGGGTCAATAATGGACACGAGGCGCGGCACGCTGAGATGCGCGAACCCCCAGTCACGCACGGCGCGGGCAGCTTCGGTCGCCAGCCCTTTTCCCCAGTCGGCACGGGCCAGCTTGTAACCAACTTCCACTTCTTCTTTGCTGTCTACGGTCTGCGGGATGAGGCCGCAGAAGCCGAGGAAGCGGCGGTCTGACTTCTGGATGACTGCCCAGGGGCTGAAGCCATGCTCCTCCTGAAGCCCGATAAAGTAATGCACCCCGCGCTCCGCCCATTCCCGCGAGCGCGGCCCGGACGCATAAAAGCGCATGACTTCCGGGTCGGCCTCAATCGGAGCAAAATCCTCAATGTCTTCCGGGCGGAAAACGCGAAGGGTCAGACGCTCTGTCTCCAAAATAGTCACGGCTTGTTTCCTTTTGTCCCGTGTGCATCTTCGCGCTCTACTCCCGCTCGGCTTGCGCCCTCCCGCCCCGCTTCGGCGC
>CAXUBO010000011.1:0-1123 GCA_964249345.1 uncultured Armatimonadales bacterium
TCAATCATCGGAATGATTTCAATCCGCGCCTTTTTAAGCTCGGTTCGCTGCAACTTCACCGCGAATGCCCTCCGTGCCGCGCAGGCCGGCCAGGATGTTCATAAGCTGGGTCGCCCGAATCTCCATGTCGGCGATGATTTCTTTGACTTTTTCGGTCAGGTAGTTGTACGCGATCAGCGTCACAATCGCGATGGCAAGGCCGGTGGCAGTCGCAAGCAGGGCTTCGGCGACGCCGCCGGTGATGGCGTTCGGGTTGTTCAGGCCCTGGGCCGAGCCGACGACGTTGAACGACTTGATCATGCCCGTGACCGTCCCCAAGAGGCCCAGCAGCGGGGCAATCGTGATGATCGTGTCCAAAACGCCGAGGCGGCGGTAAAGCAGGGGGGTCTCGCGCAGGGCCAGCTCTTCCATCGCCCGCTCAATCGAATCGGCGTCCATGTTCCGGTTGCGGATGCCGTTTGCCAGCAGGCCCGCGACCGGGCCGGGGTGCTGGTCGCAGACGGCCAGGGCGTCATTGACGCGCCCCGCCATCAAATGCTCGCGCACCTGCTCGGACAGCACTTCATTGTCGGCGGACGCTTTGTTGATGGAAATGAACCGCTCGATCATCACTGCAACCGCGAGAAACGCGCAGAATGTCAGCGGGTACATGACCGGGCCGCCGGCAACAATCAACTGGAAGGGATTTCCCATGGTCTTTTCTTGCTCCTTGATGCTGTAAACTGACTTGATGCTGTAAACTTAAACGAGTGAAAACTTGAAGCTTTGGCTGCTTATAAAATTTGGCTGCTTATACGGCTTTGCGGCGGTAAAAGTGGCCGAATGCCAAAAAGCCCCCGGTTCGGCCTAAACAGCAGTGTTTAGGTGACAGGGGGCCTTTGGAGTAGCCGCTGCATTTCTCTTTGTATCCCGCCGGCCAAAATTGCCAGGACGACATCAGCGCTGAAGCGTCACGCCGGGAACAGGCGATAGCGCAGAGTATACACCCTAGTTTGGAGGTTTGTCAAGAGGCAGGCGCAAAGGTACGGCAGAAGAAACGTCAAGCGGCAAGCCGCAAAGTCTCAGACGGCCGCAAAGTCTCAGACGGCCGCAAAGTCTCAGACGGCCGCAAAGTCTCAGACGG
>CAXUBO010000011.1:1223-5279 GCA_964249345.1 uncultured Armatimonadales bacterium
GCCGCAAAGTCTCAGACGGCCGCAAAGTCTCAGACGGCCGCAAAGTCTCAGACGGCCGCAAAGTTTCAGGAAGGGCAAGGGCGTGGAACACGCAGTTGCGGCCAGCGCTTTTTGCGGCATACAGCGCCTGATCAGCGGCGGACACCAGCGCGGCTTCATCAGGCATGGCCGGAAGCAGCGTCGCTGCGCCGATGCTGACCGTCACGCCCCGCTCCGGCCACGCGGTCCCGGCGACAGCGGCGCGAAGCCGCTCCGCCAGGGTCATTGCGCCGCTGGCGTCGGTCAGCGGCAGCACGGCAAGGAACTCTTCGCCGCCGTAGCGGGCGAAAAAGTCAGTGTCCCGGCCCTGGCCGCGCAGGATGGCCGCCAGCCGGCGCAGGATTTCGTCGCCCGCCGGATGCCCGAAGCCGTCGTTGTAAGCCTTGAACGAGTCCACGTCCAGCAGCAGCAGGGACAGCGGCGTGCCGTAACGCTTTGCTTGGTTCATTTCCTGGACCATACGCTGCTCAAAGGCCCGCCGGTTGCCGAGGCCGGTCAGGCTGTCGTGGAGAGCCAGCGTTTCAAGCTGCCGGTTGGCTTCCTCAAGCTGGTCTTTCTGCTGTTCCAGCACGGCGGCATACTCGGTAATTTGGACCATCTGCCGGGTGATCTGGTCGGCGGAGCGCCGCCGCTCGGTGATGTCGGCGAATGTCGCCACGACCGCATACGGCTTGTCCGCATCGGCCCGGAACAAAGGTTTGGCGTTGACCGAGACCCAAAGCATCTCGCCCTGAATTTCGCCCGCTTTGCCCTGGCGCGGCAGGCCCATGACCACGTTCTGCTGAGGAACGCCCCGGCGCAGGGATGCCATCAGCGGGTAGGAACCCTGCGGGAACTTTGTGCCGTCCTCGCGCACCGCCGCAAACTCCGGGTTCACCGGGCGCAGGCCGTTCATCTCGGTGCGGGTCATTTCTAAAATCTGCTCCGCGCTGTCGTTCCACAACGAAACGACGCCGCTCGTATCCAAGACAATTAAGCCTTCCGAGATGGAGGCAATCGCGATGCGGAACCGCTCCTCACTTTCCTTGACGGCTTCTTCCGCCTGCCGCCGCGCCCACTCGCTGCCGACCCACTGGGCCATCAGCCGCAGCAGCTCGCGGTCTCCGCTGGTGAACAAGCGCGGGTGCGGCTGGAACCCGGCAAAGCAGAGCGTTCCCCAAACCATGCCGTTGACCCGCACCGGCGTCCCCAAATAGGCTTCCAGTCCAAAAGAGCGGTAGGGCAAGGACTCGCGCCGCTCCGTCGCGCCGGCTTGCTCGAAACTGACGGCGTCTGCAAACCTGAGCGCCTCCGCGCAGTAAGTGTCACAAACCGCCATGTCTGTTCCGGCAGCGATCATGCCGCCGGGCGAAACTGCCTGCATTATCCGGTAACGATCCCCCTGCACTTGGGCTAAAACGCCGATGGTCAGGCCAAACTGGTCCGCGCCGAGCGTCAGCAGCTCCTGAGTTTTTTCCTCAAAGGACAGCTCCTGCCGGGAAGTCACATTGTAAAGCGTGTGCAGCCGCTCTTCGCTACGCCGCAGGGCGTCTTCCGCCTGCTTTTGAGGGCTGATGTCAATGTCCGCGCTGATTGCGCCGGTAATCTCGCCGTCTACGCCGCGCAGCGGAAAAATGCTGCAATGCAGATGCACCGTCGTTCCGTCAGGCTGCCGGTAGGTCCGTTCAATGCCTTCCCGGCGCTGGCCCTCAAATACACCGGCGATTGCATCGGCAACTTCCGGGCCGCTTTCTTCCATCATGCCGTCTTCACGCGCGTAGACCGTGTCCCAAATGGATGCGCCTAAAGTCACTGTCGCCTGCGGGTAGCGCCGCTCAAATGCACGGTTCCATTCCCGAATGCGCCCGTCTTTGTCAAAGCAAACGCAGGCGGCAGGCAGCCCTTGAAAAAGCTCCTGAAACCGGCCTGATGCCTGCGCCATAAGTGCATTCGCCGCGTCCATGCTCTGCGTGTTCGATTCCATTTCCTGCCGCTGCGCGTCCAGGGCGTTTATCGCCGCCTGCGCCCCGGCTTCGCTGCGCCCCAGCGTTCGCAGGGTCCAAAGCAGCAGGCACGCCATCGCGGCAAGCAGGCCCATCAAAACGAGTGCCTGCCGGGCGGCAAAAAGTCCAAGCAGCGGCAAGGCAATCCCCACAGCGGCCATTCCCCAGCCCGAAGAACACAATCGCCGTGAAACAGCAGAAAATAGTTTGTTCATAAAGATAATGGTGGCTCAGGCAATGTATCGGGTTTTGCCGCCAAAAACTTGAGGCGTTTGCTTGGCGAAAAAACGCTTACTCGGTTTAACTGCTGTCTTGGCGCGGTATCTGTGACATCATGAAACTTTCCTTCTTTTTTGCCGCCTGCGCGGCGGCTGCGGCATTGCCGGCCCTCGCGCAGTCGCCTGCGTCTTCGCCGCTTCAGACCGTCGCGTCCTTTTCCGGTGCAACTCCTATCGGCGTGACGGTATCGCGCACCGGACGCATCTTCATGTCGTTCCCCAGGGCGTTTGACGTTGGGCCGTATGACGTGGCCGAGATCAAGAACGGGCAGCCGGTGCCGTATCCCAATGCGGCCCTGAACCGCCTGAGCAGCCTGCCGCTGGGTCAGCGCTTGTTTTCCGTGCAGGGGCTTACGGTAGACGCCAGCGATCATTTGTGGCTGCTGGACACGGGCATTTACAAAACAAAGCCGACTTCCCTCGGCGGCCCGAAGCTGGTGTGCGTTGACCTCCAAACCAACAAAGTGGTGAAAGCCATCATATTTCCCCGCGCCGTTGCCGGTCCGAATGCTTACCTCAACGATGTCCGGGTCAATTTGCAGATCGGCACGGCGGGCACGGCGTTTATTACGGACTCCTCAGAAAAAGGTCCGAACGGCCTTGTTGTTGTCGACCTTGCCACAGGCGCGAGCCGGCGGCGCCTGAACAACGATCCTTCTACAAAAGCCGAGCCGGGCTTTACGCCGGTTGTGGAGGGGCAGCCGCTCCTCAAGCGCCTGCCCGGCAAGCCGCCGATGCACGACAAGACCGGTGCGGACGGGATTACACTGACGCCGGACGGCAAATATGTGTATTACTGCCCAAACGAAGGCCACCACTTCTACCGGGTCAGCGCGGCGGCTTTGGCCGATGCCGCTCAGACCGACGCCCAGGTGAAAGCGACCGTGGAGAACCTGGGCGACAAAAGCTTCGCGTCCGACGGCATTGAAGCCGATTCGGAAGGCTATATTTATTTGACGGACTACGAGCATAACGCCGTCAAGCGCCGGTCGCCGACCGGCCAGTACGAAACGATGGTTTCCGGGCCAAATATTATTTGGCCGGACAGCATCGCGTTCGGCCCGGATGGGTATATGTACTTCACCGCAGACCAGCTTAATCGCCAGGCCAAGTACCATGACGGCAAGGACCTGCGCCAAAAGCCGATCCCGCTGTACCGAGTTGATGTCGGCTCCCAGCCGGTCATGCTGAAGTAAAGATGCAGAACGAAGCAGAACGCAGAGCGAGGGAGTGAACTCCTCTCGCTGAATAACGTCCTTCGGACGCGAAGATAAGAAGGCGGCGTATTTGCAATTCTTTCGTCCGAAGGACGATTATTTGTAGCGAGAGGAGTTTACTCCCTCGCTTTCAGGAGAAATTATGAGCGATACCACAGTAACAAAAATAGACTCGGCGCATTCGCCGCACGGCGAGATGGGCCAGAAATATCTCGCTTCCGGCAAAAGCGTTGCCATGCGGCTTTGGGAAGAAGCGCCGGCGAGTGATCCCAAACCGCCGACGGCGCGGCAGTACGAAACCGTCGGCTATGTGATTTCAGGCCGCGCCGAGCTGCATCTGGAACACGGCCAGATGGTTGTCTTAGAGCCGGGCAATTCCTGGACCGTGCCGGAAGGCGCGTCGCATACCTACAAGATATTGGAGCCGTTCACGGCGGTAGAAGCGACTTCGCCGCCCGCCCAGGTGCATGGGCGCGATGAAGGGTAGCAGGCAAGGCTGGCAGCAGGCAAGGCTGGCAGCAGGAACGGGGTGCGGAACCG
>CAXUBO010000011.1:5379-45301 GCA_964249345.1 uncultured Armatimonadales bacterium
AGCAGGCAAGGCTGGCAGCAGGCAAGGCTGGCAGCAGGAACGGGGTGCGGAACCGGCGCAGTGAGATGTACCGGCACTGGAAGTGCCGGTCTACTGTTGAGTGAAAGCCGAAGCGGCTGAAGATTAAGAAAAGCGGCCGGTGGCTGTTCCGTAGTCGCCGCGACTTTCATTCCAAAGTAGACCGGCACTTTCAGTGCCGGTTCCTATGCCTAGAAACACAATCAACTACATGGCCGATGACTTTTTAGAAATACTCAAGCAGCATAAGGCCGACGGGCAGAATGCCGGAGATCAATTTGGCGGTTCCAACAGCGGCACGGGAAACGGGTTGCCGACGAGCCTTGCCAACAACTTTTGGTTTGCGACCGGGATTGAATGTTCTTATCCTACAATCCAGCACGGCACCCTGCGGCGGGACCTGCTGGAAGAATGCGGGCATTACACGCACTGGCAGGAAGACCTGCGGCTGGTGCATGACCTCGGCCTGCGGTTTTTGCGCTACGGATTGCCGTATTACAAAGTCCATTTGGGGCCGGGCCGCTACGACTGGGAGTTTGCCGACCTGGTGATGGCGGAAATGCGGCGGCTGGACATCACGCCGATTATTGATCTTTTGCACTTTGGCGTCCCGGACTGGCTGGGGAACTTCCAGAACCCGGAGCTGCCGCTGCACTTTGCCGATTACGCCGATGCGTTTGCCGAGCGCTACCCCTGGGTGCGCTACTACACGCCGGTCAACGAAATCTATGTGTCCGCCGATGCCAGCGCCCAGAAAGGCATTTGGAACGAGCAGCTCCAGTCGGAGCGCGGCTTTGTCAACGCCATCAAGCACCTGTGCGCCGCCAGCATCCTTGCCAACCAGCGCATCGCCCGGCGGCGGCCCGACGTGATTATCGTCCAAAGCGAGTCGGCGGAATTTGTGCATCAAATGACAGCGGTGCCGGACCCGAAAATCACGCGGCAAAACGAGCTGCGTTTTTTGTCGCTGGACCTGCTGTACGCCAATCGTCCGAATGCCGACATCTGCCTGTACATGATGGACAACGGCCTCTCCCGCGCTCAGTACGAGTGGTTCATGGCCGGCAAGCCGCCGGGCTATCAGGTCATGGGCAACGATTACTACGGGCGCAACGAGCATTTGCTCCTGCCGGACGGTGCCATGCTGCAAGCCGAGGACATCATGGGCTGGTATGGCCTGACCCATCTGTACTACGAGCGTTACCACAAGCCGATCATGCACACGGAAACCAATGTGATGGACCCGGAGCAGGCACCGACCTGGCTGTGGAAGCAGTTCAGCAACGTCCTGCGGATGCGCGGCGACGGCGTTCCCGTTCTTGGCTTCACCTGGTACAGTTTAATTGATCAAAAAGATTGGGACGTGGAGCTGGCCGAAAAGAAAGGAACTGTGAACCCGTGCGGCTTGTACGATTTGGACCGCCGCCCGCGTCCGGTCGCCGCCGCCTACCGGCAGCTTTTGGAAGAGTTCGGGCAGATGTCTCTGGTTGCCCATTCCGAGATTTTCGCCGTCAACGACGGCCCCGCCCGCCTGCGAACGGATATTTAAGAAGACTCACACATGCCTAAAGAAACAGAGGCCGAAATCTCGCGCCGCGCCTTCTTAAAGACCGCCGGCACCAGCCTTGCGGCAGTCGCACTCGCCGCTGAGACAGCCCGGCAAGCAGGTGCCATCACGCCGCCCGCCGCGCCGGAAACAAAGCCGATCCCGCTGCCGCCGACGAGCGCGGCTACCGAAAAAGCGCCGGACCCCGCGCCGACGCCGCTGGCCCCCGGCAAGCGCCTCGGCATTGCCGTGGTCGGACTTGGCAATCTGGCGCTGGCCCAGGTCATTCCGGCGTTCGGCGAGTCCAAATACTGCAAGCTGGCCGCGCTTGTCAGCGGCACGCCGACCAAAGCGCAGGAAGTCGCCGCGCAGCACGGCATTCCGGCCCGCAGCGTGTACTCGTATGAGACCTACGACGCGATCAAAAATAACCCGGACGTAGACATCATTTATGTGATCCTGCCGAACTCAATGCACGCGGAGTACACCGTGCGAGGCGCACAAGCCGGCAAGCATATTTTGTGCGAGAAGCCAATGGCGACTTCATCGGCGGAGTGCCAGCAGATGATTGACGCCTGCCGCACCGCCAGTAAAAAGCTGATGATCGCCTACCGCATTCAGTACGAGCCGAACAACCGTTATATGCGTCAGTTGGTGCAGTCGCAGCAGTACGGGCCGGTAAAAATCATTGAGGCGGTCAACGGGCAAAATCAAGGCGACCCGAACCAGTGGCGTCAGAAAAAGGCGCTGGCCGGCGGCGGCTCGCTGCCGGATGTCGGTCTGTACTGCCTGAACACAACCCGCTTTCTGACCGGCGAGGAGCCGGCGGAAGTAATCGCGACGACGTACAGCACACCCGGCGACCCGCGCTTTACGCAGGTGGAGGAAACGGTCCTGTGGCAGATGCGCTTCCCGTCCGGCATCCAGTCCAATAATACGACATCTTACGGCTTCCACGAAGACCGCCGCTACCGGATTCATGCGGCGTCCGGCTGGTTCGGCCTCGACCCGGCGTTCTCCTACCACGGCCTCCAGCCGGAGCTGTCGTATGCCACCGGCAAAATTGAGCGCCGGGAGCGGCCCACGCTTGGCGACAAGAACCAGTTCGCGCTGGAAATGGACCACATGGCACTGTGCGTCATGCAGAACCAGACGCCGTACACGCCGGGCGAGGAAGGCTTACAAGATCAGCGGATCATGGAAGCGATCTACTTGAGCGCGAAAACCGGTAAGCCCGTGAAGCTGCCGGTGATCACCACCCGCGACACGTTCCGAGGAACGCCGCCGGTGGATGAGGGGTAAAAAAGAACCGGCACTGGAAGTGCCGGTTTTCTTGTTCACTTCACGGCTTCCGCGTTCTGGATGATCTCAAACAAGAACCAGGTGCGGCGCTCGGCGTCGTCCAAAAAAGTCTCCAGCAGGTTAGAAGTCGCGATGTCCTTGTTGTCGTCGGCAACTTCGGCGGCGGCCCGGATTTGCTGGGAAATGTGCCGGTTGTCCAGCATCAAGCGATGCACCATCTCCTGCGGGGCGACAAACTCGTCGTTGTCGTCGTGGATCGTTTGAAGCGTGCCGACATGAGACAAGGAACGGATGGACGTGCCGCCGATCTTGCGGAGGCGCTCGACCATTGGGTCAATGCTCTCCAGAACCTGTGTGGCCTGCTTGTCAAACAGCAGGTGCAGGTCACGGAAGCGCGGGCCGGACAGGTGCCAGTGGAAGTTCTTGGTCTTGGCGTAGAGCGCAAACGCATCGGCGATGAGCGGGTTGACCGCATCGGTGACGGCTTTCGCCTGCTCCGGCGTTAAATCGGTTGGCGTGGAAAGCTCCGGCGGGGCCGGGTAGGTTTTTGGAAAGCCTTCCGAGCGGCTCTGGGCCGGGGTGCCGTTGGCGTCATGCCCATCCATCTGGTCACCGCTGCTTTTTGTGCCGGGCTTATGTGCTGTCAGTGTCATTTTAGTTTCCTTTAATTGAAAAGCCGTCCTGGGATGGTACAGCGTTGTTCTGAGTGCTTTTTACCCAGATTTTCAAGT
Organism: uncultured Armatimonadales bacterium; assembly: GCA_964249345.1. Taxonomy (GTDB): domain Bacteria; phylum Armatimonadota; class Armatimonadia; order Armatimonadales; family Capsulimonadaceae; genus JANXMY01. Next base: position 8,977 of record CAXUBO010000011.1, read on the forward strand.
TACCCCTCACAGCACACCGCCTTTCTTAGCATACACATTGCCGAGGAAAATGTTATCTGCTAGCAGATAAATGTGCTTGTTAATGTTTAAGGCGTTCGCCAGGGTGGTAATACTCGTGCGGCAAACTTTCTCCAAAAAAGCAAGCAAAAAGGAGCTTCAATGAATTCTTACAAGACAATCGCGCCAAGTTTAGCTGTTTTGGCCGCGCTAGGACTTTCCGCCGGCACAGCTTCGGCGCAGGCCAAATCCGGCTCAGTGCAGGTCGGCAGCGCCACAATCGCTTACCGAGTGCAGGGGCATGGCCCGGCGATGATGCTGGTGCATGGCTTCCCGCTGTCGGGCGAGCTGTTTTCTAAAAACCGGGCGGCTCTGGCGCGGCATTATACGGTTGTGACGCCGGACCTGCGCGGCTTCGGCAGCTCAACGACGCCCGATACCAAAGGCGGCGTTCAGCTTTACGCCAAAGACATGTTCGCAGTCATGGACCATTTAAGTGTCAAAAAGGCCATCATCGGCGGCATGAGCATGGGCGGGCCGGTCGTGCTGGAAATGTACCGAGAGCAGCCGCAGCGGTTCCGGGGCATGGTTCTGATTGACTCGACGACTTCTCCGGCCAACGATGTCGAAAAAGGCGAGTGGCCCGGCTTCGGCAAGCAGGCGCAGGATAAAGGGGTCGCATCCATGATCCCGGCGCTGATGCCGAATATGCTGACAGCCAAGACGCGCACGGCGAACATGCCTTTGGTGAAGTATCTCGGCGGCATCGTCAAGAAAGGCTCCGTCAACGCCGCCGTCGGCGGCGGCAGCACACTGGCGAACCGGCCGGATTCGCGTCCAATGATGGCTCAGGCAAAAATTCCGGTGCTGATTGTCGTTGGTCAGGATGACCCGATCTACCCCCTGGAAATGGCCCAGAAGATGCACCAGGACATTCCCGGCTCGCGCTTGGTCGTTGTTCCGGGCGCGGCGCACGCGGCGATCATTGAAAAGCCGGAAGCCTGCAACCAGGCGCTTGCGGCATGGGCAAGCACGGTTCGCTAGGAACGAAGGACCCCCACGCCCCCAATAATGGGGGAACCGGACAGGAGCAGGATAAGAGGGCGCAGCAAGCAGCGCCCCTACATCCGTACTTCTTCTGTATCCTATTCCGGTTCCCCCATTATTGGGGGCGAGGGAGGTCTTTTTCTTTGTCTTATCATACACTATTGTAGCTAACCAAATTACCTCAAAAGCAGTTAAGCGCAATCGTTGATGTTTAGAACAGCCGCTAGGAACGGTATCACTCACCCGGAACCTCTTTTGGAAAGGCTGACACTTATGGCAGACGATGACACGCTGGAAACAGAGCAGGACGACACGCAAACGACGGAAACCACCGACCACAGCCCCGAAGCGGCCCAAGTCGGCACCTCCGACGGCGATGGTGACAGCGAAAAAAGCGAATAGAAGGAAAGACTAACTCTATGAAAGCAGTAGTTTGGCACGGCATCGGCGACATTCGCTTGGACGAAGTCCCCACGCCGAGACTTCAGGAACCCACGGATGCGATTGTCCGGCTGACGGCAAGCGCGATTTGTGGTACCGACCTGCATTTCGTGCGCGGCACATTCGCCGGCATGAAGCCCGGCACAATTTTAGGCCATGAAGGCGTCGGCGTCGTCGAAGCCCTCGGCAAAGATGTCCGCAACTTCAACATCGGCGACCGGGTCGTCATCTGCTCCACCATCGGCTGCGGCGTCTGCCCGTTTTGCCGGGATGGATATTATTCACAGTGCGACAAATCCAACCCGAACGGGCCGTCGGCGGGAACGGCATTCTTCGGCGGTCCGGCTCCGACGGGGCCGTTTGACGGCCTGCAAGCCGAGTACGCCCGTATTCCGTTCGCGCACACCACGCTGGTAAAGCTGCCGGATGAAGTCAGCGATGCCCAGGCGATCCTGTTGTCGGACATCTTTCCGACAGCCTACTTCGGCGCGGACATTGCCGGCATCAAGCCCGGCAACACTGTTGCTGTGTTCGGCTGCGGCCCGGTCGGCCAGTTTACTATTGCCAGCGCCATGCTGCTTGGTGCGGGCCGCGTGTTCGCGGTAGACGCCGTACCGTCGCGGTTAGAGATGGCTCGCAAGCAGGGCGCGGAAGTGATTAACTTCAACGAAGAGCATCCTGTGGAAGCCTTGCAGCGGCTCACCGGCGGGGTTGGCCCGGACATCTGCATTGATGTGGTCGGCGTCGATGCCTACCACGCGCATCAGGGACCGGCGGCGAAGCTGGAAAAGATGCAAGAGCAGCAGTTCCAGCAGGAGCTTCAGCAGAACAACCCGGCGGGCTACAAGCCGGAAGACGGCAACTGGGTCCCCGGCGATGCGCCTTCGCAGGCGCTTCAATGGGAAGTTGAGTCGCTGGCAAAGGCCGGCACGCTGTCCATCATCGGCGTCTACCCCTTGACCATGAACTCGTTCCCCATCGGCGCGGCAATGAACAAAAATCTTACGCTTCGGATGGGCAACTGCAACCACCGCAAGTATATTCCGATGCTGGTAGACATGGTCCGGGCCGGGGTCATTGATCCGACGCTGGTGCTGACCGAGCAGGAGCCGATGTCGTCAGCCATTGATGCCTACAAGGCGTTTGACGAGCGCAAGCCCGGCTGGATCAAAGTTGAGCTGGAGCCGCTGGCACACGCAGCGTAGCGCAAGGAAAAGAAGCGAGGGAGTAAACTCCACTCGCTTCTTCCAACACTGAAAGAAAAGCAAAATGCCACTCACCGTGATTGCAAAATTTGAAGCCAAACCCGGCTCGGAAAGCGCCTACAAAGAGCATCTGCTGGGAATGGTTTCGCCGTCCCAGTCTGAACCCGGCTGCATCAACTACGATGTGCTACAGTCTAACGATAATCCCGCGATTATGTTCACCTACGAGAACTGGACCGGCAAAGACGCTTTAGACGCACACATGCAAACGCCGCATTTTAAGGCGCTCGGCGAAGTCAGCAAAGAGCTGCTGGCAAAGCCGATGGACATCGATCTGCTGACACAAGCTTAGTTCACACCAATCAAGGAGACATATATGAAAGCTGTTGTTTACAAAGGCGTCAAACAAGTCGCCGTGGAAGACATTGAAATGCCGCGCGTGGAAGAAAAGACCGATGCGCTCTTAAAGATCACGTCCGCCGCCATCTGCGGCTCCGACCTGCACATGTACGATGGGCGCACGCCGTTTGAAGTCGGGCGCTCCATCGGCCATGAAATCATGGGCGTGATTGAAAGCATCGGCGACGCGGTTACTTCGCTGAAGCCCGGCGACCGGGTGGTGCTGCCGTTCAACATCGGCTGCGGCGACTGCTTTAATTGCAGCCGAACGTATTCCAATGCGTGTTTGGTCGCAAACCCGGAAGGCGTCGGCGCAGGCTACGGCTACGCGGGGCTAGGTCCGTACCAGGGCGGACAGGCGGAATATATCCGGGTGCCGTATGCAGACTACAACTGCCTGAAAGTGCCGGGGACGCCGGGCGACGAGTTTGAAGACAAGTTTATTCTGCTGGCGGACATTTTCCCGACCGCATACCATTCCACCGAGCTTGCCAAAGTCGGACTTGGCTCGACGGTTGCCATCTACGGCGCAGGCCCGGTGGGAATGCTGGCGGCGTACAGCAGCCTGATCAAAGGCGCTTCCGAAGTGTATGTGGTGGACAGCGTCCCGGAGCGCTTGGCGAAAGTTAAAGCCATCGGCGCGACCCCGATCAACTTCAAGGACGGCAAGCCGGTGGAGCAGATTCAAGACATCCGCAAGAACAACAAGCTTCTGAAAGACTCGTTCCGGCCCGGCGACGAGAAGATGAAAGGCGTTATGTGCGGCATTGACGCCGTCGGCTTCCAGGCGCACGACGAAGGCAACCCGGATATTGAAAAGCCCAACCAGATCACAAATGACCTGCTGGAGCTGATCAACCCGACCGGCGCTCTGGGCGTCATCGGCGCGTTCACCCCGAAAGACCCGCGTCCTGTGGACGAAAAGGCCGGCAAGGGCATTTATGAAATCCCCTGGGCGGACTTATTCGAAAAGGGCATCACCGTCGGTGCCGGCCAAGCTCCGGTCAAGCGCTACAACGTGCTGCTGCGTGACTTGATTTTGGCGGGGAAAGTAGACCCATCGTTCATTATCAGCCATGACCTGCCGCTGGAAGCCGCGCCTGACGCTTACGGCCACTTTGACAAGCGCGAGGAAGGCTACACAAAGGTTATCTTGAAGCCCCAGATGAAGGGGTAAACAGCCGCCGAGGAGACCGGGCCGGCCCAAAAGCACCGGCACTGGCCTAGCCGGTCTACTCAGGGACAGAAAGTGCCTCCGGCACTGAAAAACAGTTGCCGGATGCCCTCTTCAGTCCCGCAGGAACCTTGCTTGCTGCGCGAGACCGGCACTTTCAGTGCCGGTTTTCAGCTTACATGATGGAGAATATCAGATTGCATCGCTTCACTCGTTTTGCCGCTTCCGCGTCCCTTCTTGCGCTGGCCGCAGTCTCGGCGCACGCGCAGCAGTTAGAACCGGTCGCTCGCTTTTATGGCCCGATGCCGACCGGTGTAACCGTCTCGCATGAAGGCCGGATTTTCGTCAACTTCCCGCACTGGGGAGACCCCGTCAAGTTCACCGTGGCCGAGATCGTCAACGGGAAAGCCGTGGCGTATCCGAACGCGCAGGTCAACCGAATCAACAAAGCGCACCCCGCCGACTGCATTTATTCGGTGCAGAGCGTGGTCGTAGACCCGGAAGACCGGCTTTGGGCGCTGGATACCGGCAGTGTGAAGCTGGGGCCGAATGTGCCGAATGGACCGAAGCTGCTTTGTATGGACCTGAAGACGAACACGATCACGCGCAAGATTTTCTTTCCGCGCTCTGTTGTTCCGGCGTCTACTTATTTAAATGACATTCGGTTTGACCTGCGGCGCGGCAAGGGCGGCACGGCGTTTATCACCGACTCCGGCGCGGATGCGACCGGCCTCAAGCCGTTGTACGGCATCATCATTGTAGACCTTGCCACAGGCAAAAGCTTCCGGCGGCTGGCAAATGTGCCGTCGGTGACGCCCGACAAGAGCGTCGTCGGCATTGTGGACGGGATGCCGCTTTTGGAGCGCAAGCACGGCGTTTCGCCCCAGGTGCCTAAATTCGGTTCGGACGGCATTGCGATCAGCCGGGATGGTAGGACGCTCTTTTACTGCCCTGTCTCTTCCCGCCATTTGTACGGCGTCAGCATTGACGCGATGATGGACCAAAGTAAGTCCGACAGCGACGTTGATGCAGCGGTAAAGGACTACGGCGTCAAAGGCATGTCCGATGGACTTGAATCGGACTCGTCGGGCGGCATCTACGCGGGCGATGAGGAAAAAAACCAAGTCAAATACGGCAAGCCGGGCGGACCGTACAAAGTTCTGGCGCAAGTCGCGCCGCGCTACTGGATTGATACAATGTCTGCTGCCACAAACGGGTATCTCTACTTTACAGCCAATGAGCTGGCGCTTCTGCCGTCGTACCATTACGGCAAGGACCTTAGGGTCAAGCCGTACACCCTGTACCGGGTCAAAACCCGCAAGCAGCCTGTTTTGTTGAAATAATAAACTGAAATGACAGATTGCAGCAACATAACGCACGAGGAGAACTGAGAATGCTACCTGAAGACACGCCGGAATCAAAGGATGTCAGCCCCACGCACCTGAGCCACGATAGCGGGTCGGAAGCCGCGACAATCCAGAACCATATCAAAGAAGACAAGGTCAACATCGGCAGCAATGAACGCTGGCTGACGGCCATCGCCGGGGGAACGCTTGCCACCTATGGCCTCATTCGCCGGTCTCCGATCAGCCTCATGCTGTCGGCGCTGGGAGTTTATATGGTCGCACGGGGCGCGTCCGGCTACTGCCCGACCTATGCCGCCGCCGGCATCAACAACGCCGCCAAAGAAAATGCGCTTAGCCCGAAGGATGCCAGCCGCAAGAAGCTTGGCGCAAGCGGCGTCAAAGTCCACCACTCGGTCAGCATTTTGAAGCCGGCATCGGAGCTGTACGCCTACTGGCGCGACTTCACGAACCTGCCGCGCATCATGGACCATTTGGAGTCGGTGACGCCGCAGGACGGCAACCAGAACCGGTCGCACTGGGTCGCCAAAGCGCCGCTGAACAGCACGGTCGCCTGGGATGCGGAGATTATCAACGACATACCTAACGCGCTGATTGCCTGGCGCTCCCTGCCCGGCGGCGCTGTGGACAATGCCGGCGCGGTCAACTTCAAGGCGGCTCCGCAGGGACGCGGCACGGAAGTGATGGTTGAGATTTCGTACCTGCCGCCCGGCGGCAAGCCCGGCGCGACGCTGGCCCATCTGCTGGGCGAAGACCCGGAAAAGCAGCTTGACGACGATCTGCGCCACTTCAAGAATGTTATGGAAACGGGTGAGCGTCCGACCACCGAAGGGCAGCCGTCGGGCCGCGGGCCGGATAAAGACAAGGTGAAGTAAGAACAAACAACCGGCACTGAAAGTGCCGGTCTACTGTGAAGTGGAAGTCGAAGCGACTAAAGAGTAAGATTACGCCACTGGCTGTTCCTAATCCGCAGTCGCCTTGATACGCAGTAATGCCGCAGGCATACTTCCACTTCACAGTAGACCGGCACTTTCAGTGCCGGCGCGTATACGAAAGGAACCAAATTATGAAAGCACTCTGCTGGTACGGCAAAAATGACGTTCAAGTTTCCACGGTCCCGGACCCGAAAATTCTGAACCCGCGCGATGCCATCATCAAGATTACGTCCACCGCCATCTGCGGCTCGGACCTGCACCTTTACGACGGCTTCATTCCGACAATGGAAAAAGGCGACATTCTCGGCCATGAGTTCATGGGCGAAGTGGTCGAGCTGGGGCCGGAAGTCAAGAATTTGAAGATCGGCGACCGGGTTGTCGTCCCGTTTGACATTGCCTGCGGCAACTGCTACAACTGCAAGAAAACGAACTACTCGCTGTGCGACAACTCCAACCCGAACTCGCTGATTGCTGAAGAGCTGTACGGCTACTCCGCCGCCGCGCTCTACGGCTACTCGCATATTTACGGCGGCTACGCCGGCGGGCAGGCGGAATATGCGCGTGTGCCGTTTGCGGACATCGGCCCGATCAAAGTCCCGGAAAACTTGACCGACGAGCAGGTTTTGTTTTTGTCGGACATCTTCCCGACCGGCTACATGGCAGCGGAAAACTGCGGCATCAAACCCGGCGACACAGTCGCGATCTGGGGTGCGGGGCCGGTCGGCCAGTTTGCGATTCAGAGCGCGTACCTGCTCGGCGCAGACAGAGTTATTTCCATTGACCATATCCCGGAGCGCCTCGCCATGTCCCGCGACAAAAGCAAGGCCGACATTGTGGATTATGAAGCGCAGGACAATCTCTTTGAAACGCTGAAAGAAATGACCGGCGGGCGCGGCCCCGACCACTGCATCGACGCTGTCGGGCTGGAAGCGCACGGCACCGGCCTCGGCAATATCTACGACAAGACCAAAGAGCTGGCACGCCTTACGTCGGACCGCTCCAATGTTCTGCGCCAGGCGATCCAGTGCTGCGGCAAGGGCGGCACGGTCTCCATTCCCGGCGTCTACGGCGGCTTCTTAGACAAGTTCCCGATGGGCGCGGCGTTCGCTAAAGGCTTGACGTTTAAGATGGGCCAGACGCACACGCAGCGTTACCTCAAGCCGCTCTTGCAGCACATCGTCAACGGCGACATTGACCCGACGTTCGTGATCTCGCACCGCATGAAGCTGGATGATGCGCCGGAAGGCTACAAAATCTTCAAGGAAAAGAAAGATGACTGCACCAAAGTCGTGCTGACGCCGTAATGTTCGTTTGCCGTTCATGTGCCGGGGGTTTCTACACCCCCGGCACAACAGCGTCCTGCGGACGAAGAATATGCCGCGTGTGACAGCATCTCTGTCCGAAGGACAGACTCTTGCCGGGGGTTTCTACACCCCCGGCTTCTCTTTATCTTAAACCCCATGACTAAAAACACCCGTAATCTGCTTCTCTTGACTGCCTCCCTCTTTGCCGTCCGTGCCTCTGTTCAGCAGCGCCGCCAAGCGGACCTCGGCGGCCAGAGCGTGCTGATTACCGGCGGCTCGCGCGGGCTGGGGCTGGCGCTGGCGCATGAGTTCGGCAAGCATGGCTGCCGCCTGGCGCTTTGCGCCCGCGATGCGGGCGAGCTGGCGCGAGCCAAACAAGATTTGGAAGCGCAGGGATATGAAGTATTTACGTCGGTCTGTGATTTAACAGACAGAGCGCAGATCACGCGGCTGATTTTGGACGTGACGGCGCATTATGGGCAGATTGATGTGCTGGTCAACAACGCCGGCGTGATTGAAGTCGGGCCGGTCCAGAACATGCAGCGGCGCGACTTTGAAGAGGCCATGAACGTGGACTTTTGGGGCAGCTTGGACACGATTTTGGCAGTCCTGCCGCAGATGCAGGCGCGTCATGCGGGCCGGATCGTCAACATTACGTCTATCGGCGGCAAAGTGGCGTTCCCGCATCTGCTGCCGTATGCGGCGGCTAAGTTCGCGGCTACGGGATTATCCGAGGGCCTGCGCCCGGAGCTTGCGCGAGACGGCATCACGGTGACGACCATTGTTCCCGGCCTGCTCCGCACCGGCTCTTATTTTCATGCGCTGTTTAAGGGAAATAAAACCGGTGAGTTCGCCTGGTTTTCGATTGGCGACAACCTGCCCGGCGGCTCCCTCAGCGCGGAGCGTGCCGCCCGCGAGATTGTCGCGGCGACGCGGCAGGGGCAGGCCGAGCGCATCTTGTCGGTTCCGGCCAGCCTCTTGTCCCGCGCTCAGGGCCTTGCGCCCGGTACAACAAGCAGCCTGCTGACGCTCATCAGCAACGCCTTCCTGCCGCCGCCTTCGGACAAGCCGGGCAGCGACACGATCAGCCCCGGCAAGGATGCCGACCCGTTGGTTCCTCTGCATTCTGCGTTTGATGCGGTGACAGCTTTGGGACGCTCCGCAGCGGACCGGCTGAACGAGACCTAATTTGTGCTACAATAAAGCAAGCGTTATATTTAATAGGAGCTTTATCGGATGAACCACGGGTTTTCGCAGATGTCTACGCCGCCGCCAAGCTACGGCCCGCCGCCGGGTTATGGCGCTCTGCCGCCCGGTTATGGAGCGCCGCCTCCAAAAAACAACACGGTAAATATCGTACTCATCGTGCTGGCAGTCGTTTTCGGCGGCGGCGTCTTTGTTGTCGCCATTCTCGCCGCGATTTTGTTTCCCGTGTTCCAGAAAGTACGGGGAAACGCCCGACTTGCCGTTTGCGAAACGAATGTGCGGCAAATTGAGTTGGGCTTGATCCAGTACACGCAGGATCATAATGGAAAACTGCCGTCATCTGCCGCCGCTTACAAAGACACGGTTTTTCCCTATATTAAGAACGAAGCGGTTTTCCGGTGTCCTTCTCAAGAGGGTGAAGGAGCAGCATACTCGATGAACCCCTTCCTGCAAGGGAAAAGCCTTGACGACCTCGCGCATCCTGAAAAAATTGTTTTGATTTATGAAGGACAAAACCAAACGCTGGATTTTCGGCATGACGGCAAAACGGTTGTCGGATTTGCGGACGGCCATGACAAAGCCTTGACGCAGGCGCAGATACGGTATTGGATACAGACGCAAGATTTACGGTGGAAGCCGTAAGACAAAAAAAGCCCCGGCGACTGCTCGCCGGGACGTTTTGGCCTGCAAATTAGGTGTTGTCGCCGATGGTGGCGTCCTGAGCGGCAGTAGTCTTGCCCTGAAACGCCGCGCTGTCATCGTGGAACAAGTAGTTCGACGACTCAGGGTCAAGCGCCCCAGACGGGGTCTGCGCGACAAGCTGGGCGAAGTGGTCCAAGTCCGTCTGAAGCTTTTGCTCAAAGTGGCTGCCGACGCCGAGCTTTTCGCCGGCATCACCCAGCACACCGGCGGGCGGGTCGTAGCTTAAAGTCACAACAACTTTGGTCTGGTTGTCACCGACCGTCTCAAACGTCACGGTGCCGTGGTTTTGGAGGCCGTCAATGGAGCGCCAGCCAATCTGCTTGCCTTCAATCCAGTTCTCGTTGACGGCGTCCCACGCATGAGTCCCGGCAACATCGGCGACCCAGTGGCTGGTTTGACTATCCTTGTAAGTCACTTCTTTGATGTAGGACATGAACTTCGGAAAGTCGTTGAAGTGCGTAAACAGTTGGTAAACCTGGCGGGACGGTGCGTTAATCGTCACCGTTGCTGAGTGTGTATATTCTGCCATTGTTGTCTCCTTGTGTGCAGTTGGTTCTGCGATTATTTAGCTCTGCGATTATTCTGCCGCTTCTGCGGCGGGTAAGCCGGATAAAGAAGACGGCGCATCCATGTTGGCCCCATCATCCACGCCGACGCCGAGCCGGTCCACCATTTCGCCGCCGAGCCAGCCGGTCAGGCCCGCCAAGCTGAAGCCCAGCAAGGATAGGGCAAACGGCAGACCACCGAGCTTGCCCGGTTCTCCGCGCCGCAAAGCCCAGCTTGCCGCGAACAAGCCCAGCACGGCGGCATTGCCGAGGCCATGCACGCGCCCGATGCTCCGCGCCCGTGTCCCTTTTGGGATAAACAGCCAGTCCCAAGCGCCGAACGGCGCGGCAACCAGACCGCCGAGTATTCCTGCGCCGGTCATTGCCAGCCCTTGCTCCGCCATCTTCGGCTTTTTTGCTGCCAGCGCCAGCGTGTCAAAAATGACGGCGGTGGACAACAGGCCAAGCGGGAACGTGATCAGAAGCGTATGACCGGGATGACCGAATATCTTGGAATGGCTTTCCATGGTTTCGCTTCTTGCTTTCTAGTCCTTGAGCGGGTCGTGGCCCCAGTTCATCAGCGAGTAGCGCCAGCGGGTTTCGCTCACGTCACCAGACGGCTTTTCAGCGAGATGGCGATGCACATAGCTGACGACCCGCCGCATTTGGGCATAGTCGCCTGTCGAATAGTCGTCTTTCTTGGCATGAAGCATCTCAACAATATGCCGTCCCGACTCATGCCCGGTGGACTCGCCTTCGCCGTCGTTCTTCTGGCCGACTTCTTTGGAATGGTCCGTTTCCAGCCAGTGAGACAATTCACCGGCTGTCATGTTCACGGATTCCTGAAACTCTTTCAATGCTGTTGCATCGTCCATGTGGTCTGCCATAGCAGCGTGCTTTCTAAGATTTCTTCAGCGCGTCCGGCTTGTGCGCGGCTTCTTTGTGCGATTTATCGGTTTCGACCAGGTACTCCGGTTCGTCTTTAGAGGCTTTGACTTCGTGGCTCTTGATCTTGGTCGGCTCTGTCAGCTTCTTTTCCACGGTGCCTTCCGTCTTGCCTTGAGACGTGTCCCATTCGACATGGTCGCCTTTTTTGAGACTTTCCGCCATCATAACTTCTTTCCGTTACATATTCTTCCCGCTCATGTCGCTCGGCATCATGGCGGGCTTCAGAACAGGCATGGTGGAGGCGTGGACACCAAGGTTGGTGCCGACTTGATAGATCATCTTGGTGTGGTCTTCAATCTCCGGCAGGTTCTTGGACGCGAATGCAGTAAAGTTTGCGCTCTTACCCATTGCGATTTCCTTCTCGAACAGCATCACGGTGTCGGTGTGCGCTTTTTCCTGCGATCCCATGTACGCTTTGTCAAAGGCAGCGCCGGACAGGCCGGACAGCTTGGCAATGATAGCCGCGTGCATCGGATCGGTTTCTGTCGGGAGTGAAACTTTCGCGTCCTGGGCAGCGGTCTTCAGTTCGGCGTTTGCGGCGCTATGCTCCTTGACCATGCGCTTGGCGACGTTCATCACCTGCATATTGTGCGTCTTGGTCAGCGCAATCTGGCTGGACTTGACCTCAAAGATGCCGCCCTGCGCGGCTTTGGTGGCGAACATCTTGTCCATGGGGGTCACTGCTGCCATAGCGGCAGTTGCCGAGACCAGCATTCCGGCCACAGCGGCGCCGGTCATAATTTTGTTTGTAAACATGGTGTTTTTGTTGACGCTTCCTAATGTGAGTTTGTCTGCCTTAATTTTTCCCTGTCTGCCCTAAATATAAACCCTGCCTGGAACAGAAACGCCCTAAAACTTGGACGCTGTTTTTCCGACACTAGAGACAGAACTACGGAGGAAAACCCGATGCGCCTTGTGACGCGATCCGATTTTGACGGCCTGATCTGCGCTGCCTTGCTGAAGCAGGTGGAGCAAATCGATTCCATCCAATTTGTGCATCCCAAAGACTTGCAGGACGGCAAGTTTGAGGTGACGGCGGACGATGTTTTGACCAACGTGCCGTATGTCCCCGGCTGCGGCCTGTGGTTTGACCACCATGCCACGGAGATCGAGCGGATTGTCGGCCGGGTGGAGTTTGCCGGGGACTGCTGGCTGGCCCCAAGCGCCGCCCGCGTGGTCTATGATTACTACGGCGGCTCGGCGCGTTTTCCGGGCATTGAAGAAATGATGCGCGAAGTGGACAAAGCCGACTCGGCCCTGTTCACGTCCGAAGACATCCTGCACCCGTCGGGCTGGCCGCTGCTGTCGTTCTTGATGGACGCCCGGACGGGCCTGGGCCGGTTCCGGGATTATCGTATCAGCAATTACCAACTGATGTATGAGCTGATTGATGCCTGCATGACCAAAAGCATTGACGAGATACTCGCGCTGCCCGACGTGCAGGAGCGCATCGTCCGCTACTTCGAGCAGGACAAAGTCTTTCGCCAAATGCTGGCTGACCATTCGTGGACTCAGGGCAATGTTGTCGTGACCGACCTGCGCGGCGTGTCTCCCATCCCCTGCGGCAACCGCTTTCTCGTGTATGCGTCTTACCTCGGCACAAACACGTCCGTCTGGATTGTGGACGGGTTTCAAGGCAAAAACTGCGTGTTCGCCTGCGGCCATTCCATCTTAAACAAGACATCGCGCACCCATATCGGCGTACTCATGCGCGGCTTCGGCGGCGGCGGCCATGAAGCCGCCGGAACCTGCCAAGTGCCGCATGAAGACGCCGAGGAAGTGCTGCGCGAGATTGTCTTTTCGATGCACCAGGATGAGCTGGCTGTTCCCGACGAAGCTTGGACGCTTTTGAAGGCGGCGTAGTCGTCTTCCTCCAAGAAGAACCTGGCAAGCGGAGGACCCGGCAGCAAATTACCCGGCTACTTGGGGAATGTCACTTCATGCAGCACGCGGCAGGACCCTCGGATCACCAGGCTGACGTCGATTTCGTGGCGCTCGGAGTGCGCTTCCTTCCGCGCGGCATCATCCATGTGCATCCACGCCTGTAAGCAGCGAACGGCCTGCCTTCCCAAAGCCTCCTTGTCGACCCGAACGGTAGTCAGCGGCGGGTGCGAAAGCTGGCTGCTGTCAACATCGTCGAAACCGACAATGCTGACATCGCCGGGAACGCTCAAGCCCAAATCCTGAAACGTAGACAGCGCAACCATCGCGTAGAAATCGTTGGCCGCAAAGATTGCTGTGGGACGCTCTTCCGCAACCGACGCCAGGTCGGCGGCAAGCATTGGCTTCAAAGCATCGTGGCTGGGCGGCGGCCTGTCGAAAATCAGACGCGGGTCGGGTATGATACCCGCCTCAAACTGGGCGCAAAGATAGCCGCGCCGACGCTGCTGGAACGTCGAAATCGACGGCTCCGGGCCATAAAAGGCGATGCGCCGGTGTCCAAGTTCAATTAAATGCCGAGTCGCCGCATACCCCCCGCCAAAATCATCCGCGACAAAGTGTTCAAACCGGCCGGTATCGTCTCGATTGTCGATCAAGACAATGTTTGGAACCAGGCTTGCAAACATCTCAACCACATTCAGGCTTGGAGTTCCAACAAGGAGGATGCCGCCGAGGGAAGGATCGGAAAGCATTTGCGGCGTTTGATGAGACAAACCATTTCGGTCCGTGCTGTGCAGCAGCATGTTCAAGTGCAGACGCTGGGCCTCCGCCTGAGCGCCGGCAAGGATTGACGTGTAGAACGTGTTGGAAAAAAGCGAATCATGGGGTTGAGCCGCAAAAAATTGAAAGCCAATCGTCTGGCTCGGCAGCGGCCTGACTGCTCGTTCGCCATGTCTTGCCAGTGTCTTGGAACCGCGCGGCTGATAGTCCAGCAAGGCCGCGACCTGGATCACTCGCTCCCGCGTCTCAGAGCTGATGGTGCTGGGAGCGCTGAAGGTGCGCGAAACCGTGGCCGTGGAAACCCCCGCTTTTCTGGCAATATCGGACATATTCGTCATAGCACATTGTAGCATATCAAAAGCAAAACATCTATGCAAAAAACGCATGAAAAACAATGCAAAAAATCGCTGTCAATTTTTCACCGCTGACGTGTTTTGTCAACTTTCCAGATTACAAACAAGCAATTAAGGCTACGGAAAAGATGCTCAAGGAGATTGGGTTGCAATTAACTATGCAAAAAAGTAAAATAGCTTTGCAAAAACGTACAATTTTACGCAATATCACTTGACATGATTATGTCCTGGTGCTATAATCGGTCAGTATAAAGACTATATAGGCCAGAAAGGATCAATTCCATGAAACGTCAAGGTTTTACGTTAATCGAGTTGCTTGTTGTTATCGCTATCATCGCAATCCTTGCGGCGATTCTTTTTCCTGTGTTCCAGAAAGTGCGCGAGAACGCACGGCGTACCGCCTGCCTTTCCAACATGAAGCAGCTTGGCCTGGCGTTCACACAGTATAATCAGGATTTTGATGAAGCAAGCCCGAACGGCGTCGATGCTTACTGCCGGGGCAGCGGCTGGGCGGGAATGATTTATCCCTATGTCAAGAGCACCGGCGTTTTTCTTTGCCCGGATGACACCGCCGCACCCGGCTCAGTCACGCCCGTTTCTTACATCTACAACTCAAACAACGTGATCCAGCACAGTTCCGATCCAAATCCCGCGCCCGATCTTTGCAAAGCATATTCGATCTCGCAGTACACGTCCCCCGCCAGAACGGTGCTGCTCTGCGAAGGCACCGGCATTGTTGACAATCTCAACAGTACGAACCCCGCTCAAAACGACTACGGCAACGGGCAGGGCGGCTCGCCGGGCGGCATCGGCATCGGCGGCGCTTATGATCCCAATGGTACCCCGCAAAGCACCGACATCACAAAGTCGCCGAAATATGCCACCGGCCCTCTGCGCTATATCCACAATGCGTGGAGCGATGCAAGCAACCCTCCGGTGAACTTTACGCCGACCGCACGCCATACAGACGGCGCGAACTACCTGCTGGCCGATGATCATGCAAAGTTCCTGCGCCCTAGCTCGGTCACGGCGGGCGTCAACAATCCGCTTCAAGGAAGCAACGGCGGCGAAGCGGACTTTGGCGCGAATTCCTGCATCAACTACGACTTCGGCCAAACGATCTGCGCGGCGAATACTCAGGCGAGTGATCCGACCATCGCCGCCACGTTCAGCGTACAGTAAAGCCGAGGGCAAGTTCCTGCTGACTGTCCGGGCGGATTTTGTTTGACCTGCGCGGCGGGTGCTGTGCTTGTTGTCAGCACCCAGCCGTCAATGGTTCGCTGGCTTGCCGTGTTTTCGCACGGTCAACCTTTCGCGCAATCAATTTCTCAAGGCTAGGTGCGACTGATGAAGATAGATAAGGCTTGTTCGGTATTGGTTATCGCAAGCGCCGCGTTGTTGGCAGGCTGCGGCCCGAAAGCCGCTGAGATGTCTCCTTCCGCCGCAGTGCAGCCGGCGGCTTCATCAGAGACGGCACCGGCGGCACAAGCGGCAGAAGCCCAGCGGCAGCAGGCGATACGCCAAAAAATGCAGGCAGCACAAAGCGCCGCCGGGCAGAGCGCTCGAACGCAGTGAAACGGCTTTATTCAGTCACCCGCCGGGCCGCAGGAGCACGTCTACGGTGACGAATTGAAAGCCGCGTGCTTTGAGGCGCTGGATAATCTGCGGCAAAATGAGAAGCGTTTGGGCGCTGCCGTCGTGCAGCAGGATAATTCCGCCGTTTGAGATCGTATCCAGCGTGCGGCTCTCAATCACGCCCGTGCCGGGGTCGGCATAGTCGCCGGGGTCGTCGCTGTAAAGAATCATCTTGTAGCCCAGAGCTTCGGCGGCCTCGGCGACCGCCCGGTTGTATTCCCCGCCCGGCGGACGAAACAGGTGGGGCGACTTGCCGGTAATTCCTTTAATGACTTCCCCGCAGGCTTCAATTTCCGTGTCAATGTACTGCGGCGGGATTTTGATCAAACTCACATGATCGTAAGTATGGTTGCCGACTTCGTGACCGCCCGCCACTTCCGCCCGGATGAGGTCGGGGTATTCTTCGGCTTTTTCGCCGACCACAAAGAACGTCGCCGAAATGCCGTTCTGCTTTAGAATTTGCAGAAGCTGAGGCGTATAAGTGGGATGGGGGCCGTCGTCAATCGTCAGCGCGATCTCGCGCCGGGTGGGGTCGCCGCGCAGGACTTTGTCCACGCGCAGGCCGCGCAGCAGCTCGGTTTGATCCTGGGCGATCAGTTCCAGCGTGCTTCGATAAACTTCGTTTTTGGCGTTCAGCCAGTATTTATCACGCTCGGACTGCACCAGTGCCAGTGCTGCCGAGGCCGGCAGCTTGTTCGGGGCCAGCGAAAGCAAGTTGGCCGGCGAATTCTGCGGCAGGCGGGCATGGTGCTTCGGCGGCTTCGGGGTTATTGAAAGCTTCGGGGGCCTCGGTGCGCCGAACGCTGAACCGGCGCAGGCCAGCGTCACCCAACCTAAAACGGCGGTGCGGCGAAAAGTCGTGTGTGTCATGCAGCGCTATTCCCGAAAGTATGGAGTTTTTCCTGCCGCCATTCGTGGTAGCATACTTGTATGCTGCCGCCTGACCAAAAACTTCTGCTCGAAAAAGTTCTGCGTGTCCATGACCGGCTCTGCGCCGAGTACCACTGCCCGATTGCCTATTTCCATCATCTTGACCCCCTGAGCGAGCTGGTTTCGTCGCTGCTGTCGCACCGGACCAAGAACGCCGACTCGCACCGCGCGTTCCAAAACCTCCTGGCACGGTTCCCAAACGGCTGGGCGGAAGTGCGGGACGCGCCGCCGGCGGAAGTTCAGCGGGCGCTGGCTCCCTGCACCTGGCCGGAGCAGAAAGCGCCGCGCGTCCAGGACATCCTGCGGCGCATCACGGCAGAGCGCGGCGAGCTGTCGCTGGACTTTCTGGAAACGCTTCCCGTAGACGAGGCCCGCGCCTGGCTGGAGCGCCTGCCGGGGGTCGGGCCGAAGACAAGCGCCGCCGTGCTGTCGTTCAGCCGCCTGCACCGCCGCGCCCTGCCGGTAGACAGCCATCATCACCGGGTCGCGATTCGCCTGGGCCTCCTTCCCGCGTCAGTCTCCGTCGGCCCGTCCCATGCGCTTTTAGAGGCCCAGCTTCCCGCCGAGTGGACCGCCCAGCAGGTCTACGACAACCACGAAGTTTTGATGCTTCACGGCCAGCGCTGCTGCTTCCACCACAACCCCGACTGCCCCCGCTGCGTCGTCCTGGACTTATGCCCCTTCGGCCAGGTACGTCTTGGTTCCGCAGGATAACCGATTGGGTCTGCCGAACAAGCAGGCATTCATCCGCAATACATCCATCTCGCCGTCAAGGGTACAATAGCTGCATGGCAGATAGCATACTTCAGGAACCACAGGATAAACTTGGCATGACTGACGACCAGTGGACGCAGTGGCAGGCGTACACGCACGGCTACGGCGATCAGGACGAGAACGGGATTGACATCTCTCTTATTCGCGAGAACCTGCGTTTCTCGCCCTGGGAACGGCTGGAAAAGCTTCAACGCAATTTAGCTTTCTTCAAGGAGGATTGCATGGACATAACACAAGCGAATGATTTTCAGAAAATCATCTCAGTTCTTACGGCGGCAAGTCTGCGATTTGTAATCGTCGGCGGAGTTGCCATGCGCCTGCAAGGCTCCGCCCATATCACTGACGACATTGACTTCGCCGTGGCGCGAGACCCGGACAATTTAGAAGCGATTGTCAAAGCGCTTGCGCCTTACCATCCTCTTTTGCGCGGCGCTCCGCCTGGCCTGCCGTTTTTTTGGGAGGTTCGCACGCTGCGAAACATTATGAACATCACGCTGCGAACGGACCTCGGCAGTGTAGATTTATTCGGCGAACTTGCCGGAGCCGGATCATTTGAGCAGCTTTGGAACGACGCGATCCTGCTAGACCTTGATGGCCTCTCCGTGCGGGTGGCTTCCATTCGCTCTTTAATCGCTATGAAGCGGGCCGCCGGGCGTCCGAAAGACTTATCGCATCTCATGGAACTGGAACAGATGCAGAAGCAAACCGAGACTTCCTAAAGCATCTCTAGGTATAATGGCCTCATTATGTGCCGAATTTTAGTGGTGGATGACGAAGAAGAAGTGCGCGAGGCGGTCCAGCGGCGTCTGTCGCGGGAAGGCTACACAGTAGAAACTGCGCCGGGCGAGGAAGCCGGCATTGAAAAGATGCAGACTGCCGCCCATGCGTATGACATTGTCATTACCGACATGAGCATGGAAGACTCCGGGTCAGGCATTCGCATTTTAGAGAATGCCGTCGCCCGCGACGTGTTTACGGAGGTCATTGTGCTGACGGCTTACGGCAATGTCGCCAACGCTGTGGAGTGCATGAAGCGTGGGGCGTTTGATTACGTCGAAAAGAACATGCCGAACGTGGACGTGTTCGAGCTGCTTTGCCTTAAAGTCGCGCAGGCCGTCGAGCGCCGCCGCAGCGCGGTGGACACGGTGCGGCGCTTAGAGTCGTTCAGCAAGATGCGCGGCGGCGCAGAAGTTCACTCGTAACAAAGGCACAATAATACAAGTTTCGACTCACCAACAAAGGCAGGCCATGACACAGATTTCCGGCGACATTCTGCAAAACTGGGACAAGGCTTCGGCCCGCGAATGGCTGGCGACAAACGGCATCGGCGGCTATGCGTCGTCGAGCCTTGCGGGTGCCAACACCCGCCGCTACCACGGCCTCCTCGTGCCGGCATTCTCGCCGCCGCTGGGCCGGGCTGTGCTGCTGTCTAAGGCCGAAGAAGAAGTGCGGGTGGAAGATCAGCTTTACCAGTTGTCCGCCAACAAGTACCCCTCCGTCGTGCAGCCGCAGGGCTTCCGGCACTTGACCTACTTCAGCACCCGGCCTGTTCCGACCTTCACCTACGTCTTCCATGAAGAAACAGTCGTGCTGGAAAAGCGCATCTGGATGGCGCACGGCCTCAATACCGTCTACATTCAGTACACGCTGGTGAAAGCGCCGGAACCCGTCAAGCTCGGCCTGGTGCCGCTGCTGGCGTACAAAGATTACCACACCGAGCAGCACCGCTGGGACGGCTTCACTGCTGAGATGACTTCCGAGCCGGATGGGCGGCAGAAGCTTGTGGCCTACCCGACCGCAAATCCGCTGTGGCTGTCTATGAAGCCGCCGTTTGCGTTCGCGGATCATAGCGGCTGGTTTTTCAACTTTGAACACGCGCGGGAGCAGGAGCGCGGCCTAGACTTTACTGAAGATTTGTACTGCCCCGGACGCTTTGACGGCATTCTCTCGCCCGGCCAGACCATCACCTTAGTGGCGACTGTGGAAGAAGACCTGCCGGACGAGCCGGAAATCGCGCTGGCGTCGGAAACGGCCCGGCAGAAAGCTCTGCTGGACCAAGCCGAAGTCAAGGCAGGTGACGCGGCGGAGACTCTGACCCTGGCCGCCGACCAGTTCGTGGTTGAAAGCTCTCCCAAAGTCGCCCGTGCGACAATCATGGCCGGCTATCCCTGGTTTACCGACTGGGGCCGGGACACGATGATTTCCCTGCCTGGTTTGTGCCTGGCCACGAAGCGTTATAGCATCGCCAAAGAGATTTTGTCGGCGTTTGCGGGCGCGGTGCATGACGGCCTGCTGCCGAACCGTTTTTCGGACAGCGGCGCAGGGGCCGAGTATAATACCGTAGATGCCAGCCTTTGGTTTTTTCAGGCCGTTTACGCCTACGCCGAAGCGTCGGGCGATTGGAACTTTGCCGAGGCCCAGATGCTGCCCGTGCTGCAAACGATCCTGGCTGCTCACATTGCCGGCACGGACTACCGGATCGGCGTTGACCCGGAAGACGGCCTGCTTCATGCCGGACAGCCGGGCGTCCAATTAACCTGGATGGATGCCAGAGTCGGCGACTGGGTTGTGACCCCGCGCATCGGCAAGCCCGTGGAAATCAATGCGCTCTGGCACAACGCGCTGTGCATCGCCGCCGAAATCGCGGCGCGGGCCGGGCAGGCGGATTTCGCGTCGGACTGCCGAACCCGCGCGGCCCAGGCGAAAGCCTCGTTCGGCAAGTTCTGGAACGCGGACACGCACTCGCTGTATGATGTTCTGGGCGAAGGGGACCGCCCGGATGCCTCGGTGCGCCCGAACCAAATCTTTGCCGTCAGCCTGCCGTTCCCGGTGATGGATGGGGACAAAGCGAAATCCATTGTGGAAGCCGTCACCGCGCATCTGTTGACGCCGTTCGGCCTGCGGACCCTTACGCCCGGCGCTCCCGACTACCATGCCCGCTACGGCCCCGGCGACCAGAACGCCCGCGACGGCTCGTACCATCAGGGAACAGTCTGGCCCTGGCTTTTAGGCGCGTTCTGCGACGCTCACCTCCAAGTCTACGGGAACAAGGCCGAAACCCGCGCTCTGCTGGACAGCCTGCTTTCGACGGGTCTGACCGAGTACGGCATCGGCACCCTGGCCGAGATTTTCGACGCCGAAGCGCCTTATGCTCCCAACGGCTGCCCCGCCCAGGCGTGGAGCGTTGCCGAAGTGCTGCGGGCATATGTGAAGACGGCACCAGGCCTCCAATAACGGAACGAAAGATGGAATGAAAGCAGGTTGCGATGAAACGCTGGATATTGAAAGCGGGAGTGACGGATATAGACGCGCTGGCGCTGGAAGACGCGCCGCTGCCGGAGCCGGGGCCGGGCGAAGTGCGCATCCGCGTTCATGCCGTCTCTCTGAATGCCCGTGACACGATGATCCTTCAAGGCGTGTTTGGGCGGCTGCCGGGGCGCGATCTGGTGCCGATTTCCGACGGAGCCGGCGAGATAGATGCCGTCGGCCCCGGCGTCCGAACGTGGGCGGTCGGCGACAAAGTGACAAGTCTTTACTTTGAGTGGCTTTCGGGGCCGCCGAAACCGAGCTTCGGCACCGGCCTCGGCTCAGACAAAGAAGACGGAATGCTGACGGAGTACGTTGTTCTGCCCGCGACGCGGCTCACTCGCGCCCCAGCAAGCCTCGACTCTGCCCAGGCGTCCACCTTGCCCTGCGCGGCGCTCACGGCCTGGAATGCCCTGTTTGCCGATCATCCCATCCAAATCGGCAGCAAGGTTCTGGTAATAGGAACCGGCGGCGTCTCCCTATTCGCCTTAATTTTAGCACATGCGGCGGGTGCCCAGGTGTTTGCGACGACAAGCCGGGACAGCAACCGTGAGCGCCTCCTGGAACTTGGCGCGAGTGATGTGGTCAACTACAAAACGGACCCTGATTGGGGAAAAACGATTTTTGAGAAGACGGGCGGCGTGGACAAAGTGGTGGATGCCGCTGGAACAATCAACGAATCGCTGGAAGCACTGGGCTACGGCGGCGAAGTGGTGCTGATGGGTTTAAAGACAACAAGCGACGGTCCGCCGCCTGCGTTTTTGATGATGGGAAAAAACGCCATCATTCGCGGCACAAGTGTCGGAAGCGCAGAAATGTTTGCCGCACTGGCCCAGTCGATTGACGCCAATCGCCTCAAGCCGCCGATTGACCGCAGGTTCCGCTTTGAGGACGCCAAAGACGCCTACCGCGCCCAAGCAGCGCCGGAGACCTTCGGCAAGATTGTGATTGATCTGGTTTGATCCCATAAAAAAAGGCCCCGCCGGTAAAGGCGGGGTCAACCAGAGAAACACAAGAAGGAACACGATGACAGGAGAAATCTGACACGCTGATTGTCGGCACCTGATTTCTTCTGCCGCACTGTCATTCATACCGGGTTTTTGCCGGTGTAGTTCCCCGGATGCCCAATTAAAAAATTCAACGAAAGAATGTTCCATGCCTGCATCCGCTTCTCCAGCCGCTGTCATCACGCCCGGCGCAAACTTGACTGTCGAAGGCGTCCCGCCCATTCCTGCCGCGCTGGCCGAGACGCTCCGGCGCTACACCGAGTTCCGCGCCGCGCTGCTTGCCGACTGGCACCCGCAAAAGCGCGAAATGCTGATCCGCACCCGGTTCGCCGATACCGCTCAGGTGCATTCGGTTGCCTTCCCAGGCGGCGACCGGCGGCAGATGACATTCTTCGCGGACACTGTCGGCGCGGCGTCCTATCAGCCGACTTTGGGCGAGTATTTTGTGTTCAGCCGGGACACCGGCGGCAATGAGTTCGCCCAAAATTACCGCTTTGACCTGGAAAACGGCGCGATCACGCTGCTGACCGACGGCGCTTCTAAAAATAGTTCCGGCGTTTGGGCGAAACGCAACGACATCATGGCTTACACGTCCACGCGCCGCACGGGACAGGACACGGATTTGTACACGATCTGCCCCGCCGACCCGTCCAGTGACCGCATGGTGGCGGCTTTGGAAGGCGGCGGCTGGTTCCCGCTGGACTGGTCCCCGAACACCGATCAAATCCTGGTCGCAGAGTACGTTTCGGTCAATGAAAGCTACTTATGGCTGGTGAGCGAAGAAACGGGCGACAAGACGCTGCTGACACCCAAAGGCGGGCCAAAGGTGTCATATTCCGGCGCGAAGTTCGCCCCGGACGGCAGGGCGCTATATGTCGCTGCCGACTCAGGCAGTGAGTTCAAGCG
Source organism: uncultured Armatimonadales bacterium (assembly GCA_964249345.1). GTDB lineage: Bacteria > Armatimonadota > Armatimonadia > Armatimonadales > Capsulimonadaceae > JANXMY01. Next base: position 31,816 of record CAXUBO010000011.1, read on the forward strand.
CCTCCTTTCCCTGGACCTGGCAGCAGGCACGCTGACGCCCCTTACGCCGGAGCTGGGTTGGGGCGTGGAAGAGTTTGCTTTATCCCCGGACGGTGCGTGGGTCGCGTTCGTCACCAACGAAGACGGCATCAGTGTCCTGCGGCTTTTGGACACGGCTTCAGGAGAACTGACAGTGCCGGACGGCCTTCCCACCGGCATTTTGGGCGGCCTGAAATGGCACGCCGACGGCCAGGACTTGGCATTCACTCTTCTGTCTGCCCGGTCGCCGTCGGATGTTTATTCGCTTAACGCAGCAACAGGCCGGATTGACCGCTGGACCCGCAGCGAGACCGGCGGCCTGAACGCCAGCGCGTTTGCCCTGCCGGAACTGGTGCGCTGGAACAGTGCCGGCCTGGCGCTTTCCGGCTTCCTGAGCCGCCCGGATGCTGCGAAGTTCCCTGGCCCTCGCCCAGTGATCATCGTCATCCACGGTGGCCCGGAAGGGCAGGCCCGGCCCGGATTTTTGGGCCAGAGCAACTACTACTTGAACGAGCTGGGCGTCGCACTTTTATATCCGAACGTGCGCGGCTCCGACGGCTACGGCAAGACGTTTTTAGACCTGGACAACGGCTTCCGGCGCGAAGACACCTACAAAGACATCGGCACCCTGCTGGACTGGATTTCCGCCCAGCCGGATTTGGACGCGGGGCGCATCATGGTCAGCGGCGGCTCTTACGGCGGACACATGACGCTTGCCGTGGCGACCCTATACAGCAGCAAAGTGGCCTGCTTTGTGGACATTGTCGGCATGTCCAGCTTGGTGACGTTTTTGGAAAACACCGAAGGCTACCGGCGCGACCTGCGCCGCGTGGAATACGGCGACGAGCGCGACCCGGAAATGCGGGCATTTTTGGAGCGCATCGCGCCCTTAAACAACGCGGAGAAAATCCAAAAGCCGCTGTTCGTCATTCAAGGCAAAAACGACCCGCGCGTCCCGGCATCAGAAGCCCTTCAAATGACCGAGACCGTCCGAAAAAACGGCATCCCTGTCTGGTTCCTGATGGCCGACGATGAAGGCCACGGGTTCGCCAAAAAGAAAAACATTGAGTTCCAGTTCTTCGCCACCGCCCAGTTCGTACAGACGTATTTGCTGGGTAGTAAATAAATACGTTAAAACGACGGCAAAACGGTGTATAATAGGCCATTATGGCAAAATACACAATTGACCTCGGCACCGAATTCGAGCAGCAGCTCAATCAAGTCGCTAAAGACAAGTCTCTGTCCAAAGCAGAGATCATCCGCCGCGCCGTCGCCACCTACGTTGTCATCAGCCGCGAAGCTGGGCAAGGCAACAAAGTCACTATCACAGATAACCAGAACCATATCCTGAAAGAGCTTGTGACAGTCTAACGAGCAGTGGAGGTATCTACGATGACAGCAACAAAGGCGTATGAAGAAGTCATTGACTTCATCGCAGGTGGGAACACGCCGGAAGCCGTAGCTGCGTTCAAGCCTTCCGAAGCCGCCCGCGCACGAGTTTCCGAACTGCTGGCGCGAGAAAAGGCGGAAGGCTTGAATGCTGAGGATAAGTCGGAGCTTGACCACTACGCGCAGCTTGAACATTTAATGCGACTTGCGAAAGCCCGTGCGCGGCGGTTCCTCGCGGGCAAGTGAGGCGGCGTTGAGCACTACTTACATTCGGGCGGAATTGCGCCGCCTTGTTGCTGCGCGTGCTGAAAACTTGTGCGAATACTGTCTCTTGCACGAGGATGATATGCTGTTCAGCGGCGAAGTAGACCATATTATCAGTGAAAGACACGGTGGTTTGACGCAAGAAAACAACTTAGCTTATACTTGCTTCTCCTGTAATCGCAACAAAGGCAGTGATGTTGGTTCGTTGACGCCTGTTGACGGCATTCTTGTTCGTTTTTTTGATCCGCGCCGTGACCAGTGGCAACAGCACTTCTATCTCGACGAGCCGGGTGGTATGGTCATCATGCCACTGACAGAAACTGGAGAAGCGACTACTCGCATTTTCGGTTTCAATCAGCCTGACCGTTTGTTAGAGCGCCGGGCGCTCCAGATTGCGGACAGATACCCAACCCCAGAGGCCCGAAAGCGGATAAACAAGCCCACAGCATAACCGCAGACAATCTCGTGTGTCTTACCCCGCAACTCATGGTAGAATGAAGGCATGGTGACTCAGCGCAGAAGCATTGCGGTTGGGCTGGCCCTCGCCGGGCTGGCGCTGCTGGGCGGGGCCGACATCGCGAGACGCGCGGTGCATGGACAGGGACACTGGCACGCTTTGGCGGCGGGGCTGTATCATGCCGCCAAAGGCCAGGCGGCATCGGCGGCGGCGCTTCCCGCCGAGCGGGCGGACGGGCCGCTCGTTGTTTACACGGACACGCTCGGCGACGGCTGGCAGGACTGGTCCTGGGACTCGAAAAATATCAAATACACGCAGGTGCCGGGCATCGTGCATTCCGGCCGCTTTGCCCTTGCCATGCCCCCCGACAGCAACCGGGGCGTCTTTCTCCACCATGACCCGTACAGCACGGGCGGCTACGGGACTTTGCAGGCGTTTGTGTACGGCGATAACACAGCAAAGGTGTGTTTGGTCGACAGCGGCGGCAAGTTCGGCGACAAAATTGCTATGCGCCCGTACTTGAAGCCTGACCCGTCAGGCCGCGCCGGCTGGTCGGAAGTTCTGATCCCGCTGGCCGCGCTGGGAGCGCCGCACGCGGGCGAAGCCATCACCGGCATTGTGTTCCAGCCGGAAGGGTCGTCGCCGCTGCCGCTGATTTTGAACGGTATCTCGCTGCTTCCCGATCTGTCCTTGCCGCCCGCGCCGACTGCCGCAACTGTCGCCGTCAGCGTGAACGTAAATAGCGGGCGTCACCCGATCTCCCCGTATATCTATGGCATGGCCTTTGCGCCCGATGACTACCTGGCGGATTTGAAGCTGAGTATTAACCGCTGGGGCGGCAACGACAAAACGCGCTACAACTGGGTGCAGGGCAACGCCGAGAACGCCGCGCGGGACTGGGAGTTCCGCAACCGCTTTGTGTCCGACAGCGGCAGCGCTCTGCCGAAGCCGTCGTCCGCCGCCGACACGTTCGTGTCCGGCGACAAGGCGCGGGGCGCGGCGACGCTCCTGACCGTGCCGACCCTGGGCTGGGTGGCCAAAGACTCGGACAACAGCCACCAGTCCGTCGGTGTTCCCGACCCGAACCATACGGACGGCTATGACCCCTCGGATAACCGCAGTCGGACCAGCGTGCGCTCCATGGCCCGCAAGAACGCGCTGTTTTCCAATGCGCCGACACTTGCGGGCGGAGTCGTTTACCAGGACGAGTGGGTCAATCACCTCAAAAAGACCTTTGGCGACGGCGCACACGGCGGCGTGCAGTTTTACGCGATGGACAATGAGCCGGACCTGTGGGACGTGACGCACACGGACGTTCACCCGGCCCGGATGGGCTATGACGCTGTGCTGCACAATTTTTTGGACTATGCGACCGCCGTGAAAGCCGTGGACCCGGCGGCCTACGTCACCGGCCCGGTGTCGTGGGGCTGGACCGGGTACAATTACTCGGCCTTGGACCGGGGCGACGACAACTTTCACACGGCTGCCGACCGCAAGCGCCACGGCGGCGACCCGTTCCTGTTGTGGTTCCTGAAACAAGTCCGCGCCCATGACGTGCAGGCCGGGGCAAGAACTTTAGACGTTCTGGATGTCCATTATTATCCGCAAGGCAGCGGCATCTACGGCGGGCAGACCGACCGCGCGGCGCGGGAGCTGCGCGAGCGCTCCACGCGCTCCTTGTGGGACCCGGCGTACACCGATGAAAGCTGGATCGGCGAGCCGGTCATGCTCATCCCGCGCCTCCGAAACTGGATCGCGGCGGGTTATCCCGGCACGCGCATCGGCATTACCGAGTGGAGCTTTGGGGCCGACAAGGACATCAGCGGAGGTCTGGCGACGGCGGACGCACTGGGCATCTTTGGCCGCGAGAACATTTATCTTGCGAACTACTGGGCCTATCCCACGAAAGACGCCCCGGCGTACCTGGCCTTCAAGCTGTACCGGAATGCCGACGGAGCCGGGGCAGGCTTCGGCGACGTGGCCTGCGCGGCGTCAAGCGCCGATGCCAATAAACTCTCGTGCTACGCGGCCACTGACAGCCGCACGGGCGACTTGACGCTGGTTTTCGTCAACAAGATGCCGAAAGCGACAATTACCGCGCCGCTCGCTTTGCATGGCCTGACTCCTTCCGGCCTGGTGAAGATGTGGCGCGTCTCCGCCGATAATCCCGGCAGGATCGCCGCATTCCCGCCGCAGCCGCTCAAAGCCTCGCTGACGCTGCCCCCGCAGTCCATGACTCTGGTGCGCGTGCCGGTGGGGAAGTGAAGCAGAGCAAGATAAAGAAGGAGTCAGCACAGCATTAGAACCGGTACTGGCCTAGCCGGTCTACTTTTGCGTGAAAGTCGAAGCGACTGAAGATAAAAAACGCGCTTTGTGTTATCATCCGTAGTCGCCTCGACTTTCATTTAACAATAGACCGGCTAGGCAAGTGCCGGTGCAACGAATGAGGCTGTGTTTCCCGGCCTGCTTTCTTGACCCAATGACCCAACTACTTCATAACAAGCCATCCCTAGACGACCCGGAAGCCGGCGAAACAGGTTCGCGCTTGCCGACGGCGGACGACTATGCCGACGCCGCGCGGCGGCGGGGCGTAAAGTTCCTGGCGGGCGGTGCCGTGCTGGCGGCGATCATCGCGGCGGTGTTTTCCGGCATCGGGCTGGACAATATCTTTCTGCCGCTGGTCGTGCTGACGGCGTTTGTGCTGCCAATCCTGCTCTGGCGCTACCCCCGCGTCGTGCTGTACTTTGTGTTCGCGTCCGCCTGCCTTTTCGAGCTGGCCCAGCTCAGCGGGCCGGACGGCGGGACGTATGCCGACTCGGTGACGGACCGCATTCCGATCTTCTGGAACGTCAATACCATCTTGCAGCTCTACGGCCACATGGAGTTTAAGGCCATCCCGCTGAACCTGCTGGAAGTGTTGCTGCTGGTCGCCGGACTGTGCGCCCTGGTGCGCTCGGCGTACACGCGAACAGCGTTTTTCCGGCCGGGAGCGCTGATCTGGCCGATCTCCATTTACATGGCTTTTGTCGCGCTGGCCTGGGTCAACGGCCTGGCGACCGGCGGGGACTTTAAAATCTCGCTTCAGGAAATTCGCTCACAGTTTTATTTCGGCTTGGCGTATTTGATGGCATTCAACATGCTTCAAGACCGGAAACAGATCACAACAGTGCTTTGGATTATGACCCTGTGCATCGGTCTCAAAGGCATTTTGTACACGGTTCGGCGCTATGTGACCCTGCACGGGCTGCCGCTGCCGGATCAAGGGGTCGGCAGCCATGAAGAAGCGTTCTTCTTTGATGTGTTTATCGTTCTGCTGCTGTCGTTTACGGTCTGCGGGACGTTCCCCAAGATGCGCGGCGTCATGCTGGCTTTGCTGCCGTTTGTGGTGCTAGGAAGCTTGGCCTGCAACCGGCGGGCGGGAACGGCGGCGTTCATCATCATTATTCCCGTGCTGGCGCTGGCCGCGTACCAGGCGTTTCCTGAGCGTCGCCGCTTGATCGGCATCTTGGCCCTTGTCGGCACCCTTGCATTCATGGGCTACTATCAGGCGTTCAAGAACAGCAGCAGCATTCTCGCGCAGCCCGCCCGCGCCATCAATTCCCAGTTCACGCCGGACCCGCGTGATGCGTCGTCAAATGCCTACCGGGACGCGGAGAACGCCGACCTGATGGCGACAATCCGCTCGGCCCCGCTCGGCTACGGCTACGGGAAACGGATGCTGCACGCGGTTCCCATCGCCGACATCAGCGGCGAATACGAATGGTGGGACATCATGACTCACAACCAGGTGCTGTGGGTCTGGATGCGGGTCGGAACCTTCGGCTTTTTAGCCTTTTGGATGATGGTCTCGGCCATTTTGATCTGCGCCGCCCGCACGGTTCGCTCGGAGCGGGCCGACGCCGAAACAAAATCCCTGGCCCTTGCTGGAATGCTGGTTGTCGGGTCGCTGATGATCTTTGGCCTGTTGGATTTGCAGTTTTCCAATTTCCGGGACATGCTGTTTGCCGGTCTTTGGAGCGGCATCATCGCGGCTCTGCCGGGGCTGCCCGGCGTGTCTGCCGCGCCCGCGCGGGGGAGGGCGTAATGGAACGGTCACTGCGGGTCGGGCGGAACGTGCTGGTGACGCTGGCGACGCAGCTTGTGTCTTGGGGGCTGGCGTTTGCAGTGACTTTGTACTTGCCGCGCTATGTCGGCCCCGCCGGGCTGGGCCATCTGGCGTTTGCGGCGTCGGTGGCAGCGATCTTCGGCGTGTTTGTGCCGCTGGGAACGTCCACGGTGCTGGTCCGGGAAATCGCGCGTGACCGAAGCCGAACCGGCGAGCTTCTGACTGCCGCGCTGCTGCTGCGCCTTCCGCTGGGCCTTTTGATGGCGCTGCTGGCGATTGCCGCTGCGTTCGGGCTGCATCCTTCGCCGCTGGTGCGTTTGCTGGTCGCGGTCGCCGCCGCCGGCATGTTTGTCGGCGCTCTGAATGATGCGCTCAGCGCGGCCTTGCAGGGTCAGGAAAACATGGCCCGGCAAAGCGCCGCCGTGCTGGTGGAAAAGTTTTTGGGGTCGGGCCTCACCATTTATTTAGTTGTTGTCCATGCCCCGCTTTGGACTTTGGCCGCCGTGGCGCTGGTCACGGGATTGGCCTCATTGGGTCTGAACGCCAGCGCCTTTCGGGGCCTGCTGCCGGCGCTGCGCTGGCCGTCGGCGGGCGCGATGCGGGCGCTGGCTTTGGCGGGAATGCCGTTCATGGGATGGGCGGTCTTTCGGACGCTTTACAGCCAGACCGATCCAGTGGTCTTGACGCTGATCGCAGGTGCCGCGACGGCCGGCTGGTATGCCGCCGCCTCGCGCCTCGTGGGAACGTCTTTGTTCCTGCCTGCCGCAATCACGACGGCGCTGCTGCCGACGCTGTCGCGGCTGCACCGGGAGAATGCCGCTGATTTCCGTCACCTGGCCCGGCGAATGCTCTGCCTGGTCATGCTGTGCGGCATTCCGGTTTCCCTGACCCTCTTGCTGGTTCCGGGCCGCATCATTGAGATGCTGCACTACCCTGCCGGGTTTGCCGGCACGGTTCCGGTCCTGCGTGTCGGCGGCCTGGGCGTCCTGCTGTATTACGCCGCGATGGCGCTGGGAACAGCGGTGATCGCCTCGAACGGCGAGAATAAGATGATGCGCGTCTCCGCGTTTGCGACAATTCTCAGCATCCCGGCCTGCGCCGTGGGCGCCCTGCTGACAGCGCATCTTTGGAGAAACGGCGCGATTGGCGCGATTGGCAGCGATGCGGCTGTTGAAGTCTATTTGGTTGCTTCCTACCTGCGGATGCTTCCGGCGCGGACGTTTATCGGCGAGAATTTGGTCTTTCTCGGCCGCTGCGTCGCGGCGGCCTTGCCGATGGCGGCGTTTCTCGCGCTTACGTCCCAAAGCAATCTGGGCTTCTGGGTGATCCTTCCCTGCGGGCTGATTTACGGCGCGATGTGCCTGCTGCTGCGCTGCGTCAGCGCCCAGGACCTGGCAATGGCTCGGCAGATTTTGGCGCGTAAAGCGTGAACGATGACTTTATCATTGATGTTATGCACACCTTTGGACTGAGGCCCCAGGATTGAAATCCTGGGCTGAAGGGCGCTTTGCGCCGGCTGTCCTGCGGACAGAAGACCGCCCGTCCCTTGCTGTCTTTTCTTTTGTCCGCAGGACAATCAGCCGAAGGCTCCTCAGCCCAGGATTTCAATCCTGGGGCCTCAGTCCTGGGCGACTGCGTGCGTCACATCAGTTTACTATTGAGGGACTCTTTGGAGAGGCTTTTGACATGAGCAAGCAAGCGCTCTTTTTCGGCGGGCAGTTCGATTCGGGTCTGCCCGGACGGATCACCGCCGGGCAGCACCCGCGCACGGATTATTTGGAGCTGCTGGAACGCTATCCGGCCCAAATGGTGACGTTTGACGAAGTGGCGGCGTCGGCGGCCCCGCCCGTGCGCCTGCTCCGCCGTTTGGGCGGCCCCTACTGGGGCATGGCGGCTTTGGGGCGGGTGCAGCCGGGCCTCTCCGGTGTGCTGACGACGGGTGAAGATGTCGGCTTTCCGCTGGCCCTGGTGCAAAGATTGACTGGCGGCTCGCTGCCGCTGTCGGTGATCGTGCATGGCTCGTATTTGGGATCGCGCAAGGGCGCGTGGGCGATGCGCCTTTTGCGGGGCGCAGGGCATGTCCGCTTTTTGTGCCTGTCGGAGTCCCTGCGCCGGCGTTTAATTGAGGCGCACGGCCTCCCGGAGCATCGGGTGTTCAACATCGGCTACGGCGTGGACACGCGCTTTTTCCAGCCTGTCCCCAGTGCCGGCACGGGTGTGATCGCAAGCGCCGGCATGGCGAACCGGGACTACCGGACACTGGTCGCCGCCGTGGCGGATTTAGAGGTAGACACAAAGATCGCGGCGGACAGCGCTTGGTTTCGCAGCGATTTGGACATCGCGAGCCTCGCGCTGCCGCCGAATGTGGAAGTGCGCTCCTACGGCGATTATGTGGGCCTGCGCCGGCTGTATGCGGAGGCGCTCTGCGTGGTCGTGCCGCTGCGCCCGGCGGTTCATGCCTGCGGCTATGCCGTGATTGCCGAAGCGATGGCGATGGGGAAGCCGGTCATCACTACGGAAATTGCCGGACATTCCGACTACCTCATAGACGGCGAAACCGGGTTTTATGTGCCGCCGGGGGACGCCGCCGCGCTCCGGGCGCGGATCGTGCAGCTCCAGGGCGACCCGGCGCTGGCGGAGCGCCTGGGCCGCAATGCCCGCCGCTTCATGGAAGAGCATTACACGCTGGAAGCCGCCAACAACCGCGTGGCCGCCGCGATGGGCCTCCGCGCCGCGCCGCATGGCGGCTCCGGGGAAAACACTTCGGAAAACACTTCAAAGGTGGCTTCGGCATGTGAGCGCATGGTTTCTGCCTAGCAAATAAGCGCGGCATTTTGTGTCATGGATAAAAACACTTTCAGCAGCGTTCCGCACCCGGCTTCGCCGCCCCTGAACTCGCCGGATTTAAGTGCGCCGGATTTAAGTGCGCCGGATTTAAGTGCGCCAAAGCTGGGTTCCCGGCTGGCGCGGGTGATCCGCGAGGAGATCGGGGAATTCAGCCCGCGCTTGTGGCTGGCCGAAAGGCTGATGCGCCTGCTGCCGACCGGGGCGGCGGGCCGTGTGCGTGCCGCGCTGTACCGGGCTGCCGGCCTGGGCATCGGCCCGAAAACGCTGGTGATCGGGCCGCTGACTTTGATGTCGCCCCGGTGGGCGCTTCGCAACCTGCGTGTCGGCGCTCGCTGCTTCCTGAACAGCCCGTTGTTTGTGGACGCCGCCGCGCCGGTGACGCTGGGGGACGGCGTCTCCGTGGGCCATCATGTCGTGATCGTGACGACAAGCCATGCGGTCGGCCCGGCGGCGTTCCGCGCCGGTAATTTGCGGGCGATGCCGGTCACTGTGGAAGATGGCGCGTGGATCGCGGCCAATGTCACCCTGCTGCCGGGTGTCACGGTCGGGCATGGCGCGGTGGTCGCGGCAGGCGCTGTCGTCACAAAGGATGTCGCGCCGAACACGCTGGTCGGCGGCGTCCCGGCAAAATTCATTCGGGCATTGGAGACCGCATGAGCCGCGTATTTTTGTCGGTCGTCATCCCGACGTTTAACCGCAAAGACAGCCTTCGAAAGACGCTGCACGGGCTGGCGCGGCAAACGTATCCCGCCGCGCTCTTCGAAGCGGTGGTAGTTTCCGACGGCAGCGCCGACGGCACAAACGAGATGCTGGCGGAGTACGCCCGCACGTCGCCGTACACGCTGCGCGTCTTGTGCCGGCCGAACGGCGGCCCGGCCCGCGCCCGCAACCACGGGATTGAAAACGCGCAAGGCGAAGTGGTTGTCTTTTTGGACGACGATGTCGAGCCGGCTCCTGAGTTTCTGGCCGTCCATGCCGCGCATCATGTCCATCAAGAAAGCGCCGTGGTCATTGCGCCGATGCTGCCGGACCCGAAGCTGTTGTGGCGGGAGCCGGCCTGGGTTGCCTGGGAACACGCGATGCTGGAGAAACAATACGCGGCCTGGCGCACGGGGCTTTGGGACGGCTGCGGGCCGCACCATTTTTATTCCGGCAATGCGTCGGTGCGCCGGGCGCACCTGATCGCTGTGGGCGGCTTTGACGAGCAGTTCCCGCGTCAGGAAGATGTCGAGCTTGCGGTGCGGCTGGAAAAGCAGCGCGGCGTGCATTTCGTGTATGCGCCGGACGCGATTGGAACGCACCGGCCTCAGCGCCGGTGGGAGTCGTGGCTGGCCGTGCCGCTGGCGTATGGCCGGCTGGATGTCATTCGCGCAAGGCGCGGCGACGCGGCCTGGGACACGGTCCGGCACGGCTACCATGCCCGCAGCAAGGCGACGCGCCTGCTGGCTCGCATGGTCCTGGCCGCACCTGCTCTTAGCCGGCCGCTTCGGGCCGCGCTGCTGCCTGCCGCCTGCGCCGCTTACCGCCTGCGCCGGGCCGGGCCGGCGTTCGCCGCTCTGAGCGTCATCTACAACCTGCGTTACTTGGAAGGCGCACAGTCGGAGCTGGGTCAAGCCGAAATGCGCCGCGTCTTGTTCGCCGCGCTGCCTGCGTCTGGCACAAGCTCCGAACTTGTGTTATAATGAGCCACTATGGAAACGCCCTCACTGGAACCAAAGAAGCTGCCGGAACCAAAGAAGCTGCCGGAACCGAAGAAGCTGCGGCAGGGCCAGGAAACGCTGACGCCGGAATATAGCGCTGCGTTCGCCGATTTGCCGGCCACGCCGCCGTCGGGCGGCGACTTTCACGATGCGTTTCTGCTGGGCGATGCGGGAAACGGCGAGGTTGCCGTCGTGATTGGGGATGTCGCCGGGCATGGCCCGGAACAGGCTTTGCAGGCGGAACACATGCGCGAGCTGCTGTCGGACTGCCTCACGGTCGGGCTGACTCCGGCGCAGACGCTGTCCGCCGTGAACGCCATGATCGAGCCGGACCCTAACTTTGAGGGCTTCGGCACGGTTTTTGTGGGAACGCTGGAAGCGGGCGGCAGGCTGACCTATGCCAGCGGCGGCCACGAACCCGCGCTGATCACCCCTGTTGAGGCGCCGGATTCCAGCGCTGTTGTGGAACTTGACGGCACCGGCCCGCCGGTCGGTGCATTCCCGCCGGAGATGTCGCGCTTTGAGCAGCATCACACGACCCTGCCGCCCGGCGGAACCCTGCTGCTGTATACCGACGGCGTTTCCGACGCGCATCCTCCGCAGTCCCGACTGGACTGGCTGGGGCTGCCTCGCCTGAAGTCTTTGCTGCTGTCGCTGTCTTCTTTGCCGCCCCGCCGCCTTGTCATCGCCCTCCTGCGCCGCGTCGCTGCCTTCTGCCGAGGCGAGTTTCAGGACGATGTCGCGGTCATGGCGATTCGGCGTGCCAAAAAGTAATTCCCTCAACAGAGACCTGCCGCCTTGCTTTGCAGGCTGGCAGGTCAAAATTTCATTCCCAAGCTTGCTGCTGCATTATAGTCCGGGGACGCCGCTGTGGCGGCCTGCTGGCGCTTGCCGGTGAAACTCAGGCTGAAGCGGTCGCCCAGCATATGCGTGAAGCCGACCGTGTAGGCGGTGGCGAGGGGAACGGCGCTGTCCAGCCCTTTTTGCTGGGTCTGGTAGCCGACGGAAAGGAGGGTAGCTTTGGAAAACCGCAGGCCGAGCGCGGCATGGATGGTTTCTTCGGCATCCGGCGTGCCGTAAGTGCGGGACCAGTCGCAGCCGCCGGACAGGCCGAGTGCGCCGAGGCTGGTTTCCAGACCGACCCCGCGCTGTGCGAGGCGCTGCACCGTGTCTGTGCCATCATCGGGGTTCTGGGCATAGGTGCCGGTGAGCCTAAGCGTTTTAAGCGGCGTCCACGCCACTTGCGCGGCGCTGGTGTCAAAAAGATCGTTAGGATTTGTGTCGGCAGCGGAAGCCATGCGGCTTTTGTAGCTGCCGGAGACGGTTAGCAGGGGCAAAGGGCGCAAAGTGCCGCCGACGGTCGCTTCGGACGTTTGCACGGCGTCCGCCTCGCCGCCGGCGGCTGTCTGGCGCAGGGAAAAGCCGGCATGGAGCTGGACCGTGGATTTTGGAGAAAGCGCAAGCGTCACCGACTGCTGATTGGTGGTGGCCGCGCCGAGGCGGGACTGGCCGGCGGATGTTTGCAGCGAGACCGTTTTGCTGGGCGTCAGCACCGTCTTCAAGTTAAGTGTCTGGCTGTCGCTTGCGGTGCCGGGCAGGTTTTTGTCCGTATAGCCTGCGCTGACATCCAGCATCTTCGCCGCCTGCGTGTCCACCGAAAAAACGGCGGTCTGCGTCGTTTCTCCCGGTCCGGTGCTGGTCTGGGCCAGATCGGCCTGCACTTTTGTTTTGTCGGTGGGCGTCACCGTGAGCGCAACCGAATCGCTGGTGCTGGTGGCATTGGAAGACGCATTCCCGGCGCTGTTCAGCGCGTCGGAGCGGCTGAAACTCAGCTTGGCTTGAACGGTTTTTGACGGCGTCAGAGTGCTGCCCAGGGTAAGCAGCTGACGCCCGCTTTGGAAGGCGCTGTCGCTGCCCGTGTCCATGCCGGCCCCGGCGCGGGAAAAGCCCAGCGAAAACACTCCCCACCGTCCTGCGCCTGCGGTTCCATTCACTGCCATCCCCGTGCGGTCCGCCTCAGTGCTGGAAGCCGAAACCGGCGTGTAAAGGAACCGGGACGCAAGCTGGCTGATGCCGCTCCCGTGCCAGCCGAGGCCCGCGCCCAGGGTCAAAGCGCCGGCTGTTCCTGCTGCCGTCCTGCCGAGGGCGTCCAGCGAAAAGTAGCTGTGCTGGTCCCGCATGACATCTACCGAAACAGGAAAAGCCTGCTCGCCGGCGGAGCGCTGGGACTGGGGCGAAACTGCATAAACAATGGAGATAGCCGCGTTTGCCGGGAGGCTGCGCGTGAATGTCACGGTCCCGGCACCCGCGTCCAGTGTGTAATCTATGCTGCGAAGCTGCATCTGCCCGTTGACGCTGATGGTTTCCGTGTTTGGCGGAAGATGGTTCCAGCTTAGGGAAAATGGGCCGGGCGTTCCCTGGCCGGCAAACACATCCTGCACCGGCGGCGCGGCGGCGCGGCAGGCCGAAAGCAGGCCGGAGCTGGGAACAAAAACGCTGGAAACGAAAACAAGCGCGGCAAAAGTTCGTGCGGCAAAAATAGGTGTGCCGGAAAATCGCATACGTTCGGCCTCCAACAGTTTGGAGTGCCTTGCCGCGCAAATGTTTCAAGAGATTTCGGAACGCAGGACCCCTCAGCCCCCAATAATGGGGGAGCCAGAAAGTTAGAACGAGGTCCGCTTCTTAATCATGCTCCCCCATTATTGG
>CAXUBO010000012.1:0-16714 GCA_964249345.1 uncultured Armatimonadales bacterium
GCACTTCGCCGCCGTGGATCATGGCGATCTTGTCGCTGATCCGAAAAATGCTGGCAATGGAGTGCGACACGACAATGCTGGTGACGCCCAGCTTGTCCCGCATCTGCATGATTAGCTCGTCAATGACGCTTTCCATCACCGGGTCTAGGCCGGAAGTCGGCTCGTCGTACAGCAAAATTTCCGGCGACAGCGCAATCGCCCGTGCCAGTCCCACCCGCTTCGCCATGCCGCCGGACAGTTCCGACGGGTACATGTTTTCCGTGCCGGGCAAACCGACCAGGGCCAGCTTCTCAGCGACCATCTTTTTAAGCTCGGCCCCGGACAGCTTGCGGCGGCGGCGCGGGCCGAACGCGACATTTTCGAATACTGTCAGCGAGTCAAACAGCGCGGCATACTGGAACACCATGCCCATGCGCTCGCGGACATGATTGAGCTGCGCTTCATCCATGCCGACAATCTGGGCGTCGCCGATGCGGATCGTGCCGCTTGTCGCCGCCGTCAGCCCGCCGATGCAGTGCAGCAGGGTCGTTTTGCCGGAGCCGGACATGCCCATCACCGACAAAATCTCGCCCGGTGCCACTCCCAGGCTTGCGCCTTTGAGTATCTGCTTGCCGCCGACCTCAAACCGCAGGTCTTTAACTTCAATCCAGGCCGGCTCGCAGTGCCCTCCGGCTTCTTCGGTCAAGTTGCGGTCTTTAAGCGCGTGGATCAAAATGATGTCACCTCGCTGAACATAAAGTAGGTCATCACGAAATTCGCCAAGTAAATCAACACAATCGACAAAACAACGGCGTTGGTCGTCGCTTTGCCTACTTCCGTCGCCCCGCCGCGCGTCGCCAGTCCCTGATGGCAGCCGACCAAAACAATGATCAGCCCGAACACCAGCGTCTTAAAAATGCCGCGCGTGAAGTCCGACAAGTCAATGAACTGCTTCATCGAGTTCCAGTAAACACTCGGCCGCACTCCTTCCGACTGGGACATCAAGCTGCCGCCGAGAATGCCCCCCGCGTCGGCCAGAGCGCACACCAGCGGCACCATGATGGCGGCAGCCAGAATGCGCGGCACGACGAGGTACTGGGTCGGACTGACTGCCAAGGACCGCAGGGCGTCGATCTGCTCGGTGACTTTCATGGTGCCAAGCTCCGCCGCAATTGCCGAGCCGGCCCGCGCCGCCACCACCACGCCGGTCAGTACCGGTCCCAGCTCCCGCGCAATCGCCAGCGCGACGACTGCCCCCGTGAAGCCTTCCGCGCCGTACTGCTGCAAAAACGGCGCAAAATACAGCGCCAGCACCGCGCCGGAAGTGGTCGTGGTCAGCAGGGCAATCGCAACCGAGTTGACCCCCAGCGACGCCATCTGGTCGATCAAATCCCGTGTGTCCACCCCGCCGCGCATGGCTTTGACCGTATGGCCCAGCAGAATTAAAATCTCGCCGAGATAGGCCAAAATGACCACAAACGGGTTCAAAAGCAGGCCCAGCGTCCCCGCGCCGGGCGGCGCAGCCGGCGTGTTCGCCGCCGGCGTTACAGTCATTTGGTCAGCCATAGATGTCTCTGCAAAAGCCCTGATGCGCCTCGGAAGCGGCAATGAAATCCGGTACAGTATACTGGCAAAAGCCCGGACAAGTCAAGTTGCCGCCGCCGATAATTTGCCGCCTTACTTTTTATCCGGTGCGTTTCACTGTGTTCAAGCAGGACATTCGGCCTGCCGCGTCTAACTTTTCTCCATGCTCACCAACGAAGAAACATTGCAAATCTTTAAGAACTCCGGCGCACTTCTGGAAGGCCATTTTTTGCTGGCGTCCGGCTACCACAGCGCGATTTATCTGGAAAAATTTCAAGTGCTTCAATTCCCGCCGATGGTTGAAACGCTGTGCGCGGAAATCGCGGACCGCTTCGCAAGCGCTGAAATAGAGGTCGTCATCGGCCCGACGACCGGCGGCGTCCTTTTGGCCTACGAAGTCGCCAAGCATTTAGGCGTGCGCGGCATCTTCGCCGAGCGCGGCGACGACGGGCAGGGCCGCGTCCTGCGCCGGGGCTTTGAAATCAAAGAAGGCGAAAACGTGCTTTTGGTGGACGACATCCTCACCACCGGCGGCTCGGTTCGGGACACCATGCAGATCGTCGAAGGGTATCAAGGCAATTTAGTCGGCATCGGCGTTTTGGCGGACCGCTCCGGCGGCACGATAGACTTCGGCGTTCCGCTGGAAGCCCTGCTGCGCCTAGACGTTGAAAAGTTCGCCCCCGACGCCCTCCCCGACTGGCTTGCCGCCATTCCGATGACCGAGCGCGGCAGCACCAAGCACTTGAAATAGTCAAATATGGACCAATATATTCAAGACGAAATGAAGCGCCAGCATATTCCGGGCCTTTCTTTGGCTATGGTACAGTCTGGAAAAGTAGTTGCCGCGCAGAGCTACGGCCTTGCCAATCTTGAGCTTAATGTTCCGGCGACGCCGGATACGGCCTATCAAATAGGCTCTTTGACGAAACAATTTACTGCCGCAGCCATTATGATGCTTGCAGAGGAAGGCAAAGTTAAACTTGACACTCTTGTTGCTGAGTATCAAGAGGGATTGCCCAACATCTGGTCAGGCGTTACGGTCAGGCATTTGCTCAATCACACTTCCGGCATTATCAACTTCACTTCCCATGCGGATTTTGCAGAGATGCAGCATTCGCCGACAAACCGCACCGAAATACTTGCACTCTTGGCCGACGAGCCATTAGAATTCACACCGGGTACAAGTTATGCTTACTCAAACACAGGCTATTATCTGTTGGGACATGTCATCGAGTCTGCAAGCAGCGGCACTTACGCGGACTTCCTACAGACGCGCATTTTCCAGCCTTTGCAAATGAACGCCACCCGCGTCGGCGATTGGCAGGACATCATCCCTAACCGTGCCAGTGGTTACCGTTGGAAAGAAGATAAGTGGAGCAACGCTGAATACTTTTCTTTAACTTGGGCATTTTCAGCGGGAGCGATAGTCTCTACTGCTCTGGACCTTGCCCGCTGGAACATCGCGCAATGTAATGAGACTTTTTTGCCAAAGAACACTTGGGAGCAAATGTGGACACCCGCGACTCTTAGCGACGGGTCGAGAACGGAATATGGATTTGGCTGGGGCATTGGCGAGCATGAAGGGCGCCATGTTTTAGGTCACGGTGGGGCTGCTCCTGGTTTCACTGCCTTCACTGAACGTGCCGTTGCGGATGAGCTGACCGTCATCGTGTTGACGAATATCATTCCATCAGAAACAGCGAAGATTGCCCGCAACATAGCAAACCGCTTCTTGTCGCAATCCTAGAGGATAAACCCATGCAGAAACATATCTGTTCAGTTTGCGGCTACGACGGCCTGGCAGAAGACCCCGGCCCTTCACCTCGGTTTTGGGGTTCTCAGGAAATCTGTTCGTGCTGCGGCTGGCAGTTCGGTTACAACAACCCTGCCTCAGTTGAGCGATACCGCGCAGGGTGGGTGGAAGCTGGAGCAAATTGGTTTTTCCCAGAGAAGCGCCCCACTTACTGGAACATTGCCGTTCAACTTGCTTACATTTGTCTTACGGTTGATGAGGTAGTAAATGCTTTGGAAGCAATGCCAGCGTAGAGCCAACATGGCTGAAAAAGGAGAAATTACATGAGTGGCAAAACTAGTACGGCCCTACTGGTCGGCATCAGCATGGCGGCGGGGGCATTGGGAACGAAATTCGTGCGGCTGATGCCGCCGGTGCAGGCCGCACCCGTGGCAGCAAAACCGGCGGCAGCGGCGTCCAATCCATTGGGGGACATGCTGGCGGGGAAGACGTTCCCGCTCACCGTGTCCACCGAGCAGATGAACGCCGGGTATCGCTTGGTAGCTTTAGTAGACGCGCAGGGCAAGCCCAGCCTGTATGCGACGCAGGGCCAGACGACTTCGGCAGGCGGCGAAACCTATTTAGTGGCGTATGAAGTCACGCTGACGGACCTAAAGACAAACCCCATCCCGCAGCCGAAGCCGGGGACAACCGGCCAGATTATCTTTATTGACCTGCACGCCATTCAGGCGATGGGCGGCATCATCCCCATCCAGCCCGCCCCAAGCATCGCCCCGGCGACGCCGTAAAAAACTTCTGGAAGAAACTTCTGGATTGAAACAAGAAAAGCCATGATTTCCGTTCAAGACGTTTCCAAGACCTACAATGGACAAGCCGCGCTCCTGCCGACCACGCTTTCTCTTGCGCCGGGCAAGACAACCGTGCTGATCGGCCCCAGCGGCTGCGGCAAGTCTACCCTGCTGCGCCTGATGATTGGGCTGATTACGCCGGACACGGGCCGGGTGATCATTGGCGATACGCCGCTGACGCCGCAGAACGCCGAAACAGAGCGCCACGCCATTGGCTACGTGATTCAAGACGGCGGCCTGTTCCCGCATCTCACGGCAGGCGGGAACGTCTCACTTTTAGCCCAGTATCTCGGCAAAAGCAGCAGCGAAACCCAGCCGCGCATCAGCAAGCTGGCTCAGATGGTCCAGTTGCCCGAAGAGTCGCTGTCCCGCTACCCGTCCGGCCTGTCCGGCGGCCAGCGGCAGCGTGTCGGCCTGATGCGGGCCTTGATGCTGGACCCGCCCTTGCTGCTTCTCGATGAGCCGCTTGGCGCTTTGGACCCGATTACCCGCTCCGAGCTTCAGACACAGCTCAAAGACATTTTTGCGAAGCTCAGCAAAACAGTAGTGCTGGTGACGCACGACATGGGCGAAGCGGCCTACTTCGGGGACACGATTATCTTGATGCGCTCCGGCAAAATCGTCCAATCGGGAACGCTTGACGACCTGCTGCACCGCCCTTCTGAGAAATATGTCACGGATTTTATCCGCGCCCAGCGTTCTCCTCTGCCCGAAGTGCCGGAGGTAAAGGCATGACGAGTAAGCCTTCCCCCGCCCCCAATAATGGGGGAGCCAGAAAAAAATATCCGCTCCGTATTACTCCCCCATTATTGGGGGCAGGAGGGTTCCTTCTCCTGCTCCTCTTCGCCTTCTCCGGCTGCGCTCACCAGCAAACCCTAACCGTTGGCTCCAAGCGGTTCGCCGAGTCGCGCATTTTGGGCGAGATCATCACGCAGACCGCCAGTAAAGCCGGCGCTCAGGCCGTGCATAAGTCCGGCCTCGGCAACACCGGCATTGTCTTTGCCGCCCTGCAAAGCGGCTCGGTTGACATTTATCCTGAATATACCGGCACAATCAGCCAGGAGCTTTTGAAAAGCAAAGGCAAGCTCAGTTTAGCCGACATGAACACGCGGCTCGCGCCGCTCGGCCTCGCGGCAGGCGTCCCAATTGGGTTCAACGACACCTACGCGCTTGCCATGCGCGGCGACCAGGCGCAGAAGCTGGGCATCAAAACGCTGTCGGACCTTGCCAGGCACCCAGAGCTAAAGCTAGGCTTGTCCCAGGAATTCCTGAAGCGGGCCGACGGCTGGCCGGGCGTCAAGACCGCCTATGGCCTGCCGTTCGCATCGCCGCAGGGCTTAGACCACGGGCTGGCCTACCAAGCGCTGGCGGCAGGGCAGATTGATGTCACGGACATTTATTCCACCGACTCGAAGATTGCCAAGTACAAGCTGCGCGTTTTGGGCGACGACAAGCACTACTTCCCGGCATATGACGCCGTGCTGCTCTACCGCAGAGACTTGCCCCAGCGTCTTCCCAAAACTTGGACCGCGCTTTCGGCCTTGCAGGGAAAGATTAGCGCCCCGCAGATGATCGCGCTGAACGCCCAGGTCGAGTTAAACAACCTAACGCCCGCCGCCGTCGCCACCGCCTATCTCTCCGGCGGCAAAGCGTCGGCAGCCCGTGAAACGCTCTGGTCGGCGCTGTCCGGGCCGGACTTCTGGCCGGAAACCCGGCAGCATCTTTTTCTGGTATTCGCATCGCTTGCCCTCAGCATTCTCGCGGGCATTCCCCTCGGCATCTGGGCCGCGCGTGTCCCTGCCGCGTCTCAGCCGGTCCTGAGCATCACGGGCCTCATCCAGACAATCCCTTCGCTGGCCCTGCTGGCTTTCCTGATTGCGCTCTTGCATCAAATCGGCCCGGTGCCGACCGTTGCCGCGCTGTTTTTGTATTCACTGCTGCCGATTGTCCGCAACACTTACACCGGCCTCTCCGACATTTCCCCGACCCTGCGCGAGTCGGCGCAGGCGCTCGGCCTGCCTTCATCCGCCCGCCTGCGGCTGATTGAATTGCCGCTGGCGTCGCGTGCCATCTTTGCCGGCATCAAGACCGCCGCCGTGATCAATGTCGGCACGGCGACCATCGCCGCATTTGTCGGCGCGGGCGGCTACGGCGACCGGATCACGCAGGGCCTCGAAAACAACGATAATCTTCTCTTGCTGGCCGGAGCCATTCCTGCCGCCGGGCTGGCACTCTTGGTCCAGTACGGGTTTGATTTATTGGACCGGGCCGTTGTGCCGAAGGGGCTGCGATAGAAGGTAAACTTTTACTATGGGCGCTTATTATATTAGCATTCACCTCAAAACGGACAGCCAAGCGCAGGTCAAAGACGCCGTAACTAAAGGGTTCGCAGACGCCGCCTTTCGGCTTCTGAGTGACAAACCGGCGTCGGCTGTGGTGGAAGACGAAGACCAGCTTCCCGAAGGCGACCACTGGTACGGCGTCCTTATCAGCGGCGCATCCAAGCGCGGCTGGGTGTCGGTTTATGTGGACGACTGGGCCGACAGCGGCCTGCTGGCAAAAACGCTGGCGAGTTCGCTCGGCGTTCCCGCGCTGGAAGTCTGGGTCGCCGATGACATTCACTGGGGCTACACCTTTTACGAAAACGGCGCAGTCAAAAATCGGTATGCCGATGATCCGGCGCAAGTCGCCGAGTCACGCGAAGAAGCCGCGCTGTACGCGGGCAATGCCGATGCGCTTTCGCCCATTCTGCAAGTCCCGTCCGCGCAGTTCTCTAAAACGCTGCAAGACGCCCATGCCAAAGCCGGGCAGTTCGCCGGCGGGCCATTAGAGGCCGTCGCGTCGGCAGTCGGCCTCCCGTTTGAGCATCTGTTCACCGGCTACGACTACTTCTTTAGCGACGACCCCGAAGATTACAGCTTAGATTTAGAAGACTGGCCCGCCTTCCGCCACCTTGCGTTTCAAATGCCCAAAGGCCGGGAGACGCTTGCCGAGTAAAATTTATGCTAAATAAACAAATAATGGAAGAAATTCGCGCACTCACGCAAGATTTTTGGGATCAGACAGTACAACAACCCGACTTCATTACTATAGCGGCAGGAAAAGAAATTGGTCATCGAATCGCGGACTTCGTAGACGAGAGAACCACTAATCTTCTGCAAGGGCGCTATGAGACGCGGTTTGAGTACGATAAGGGGACTAAGCGTTCCCGGTCTATGGGTGACGTGTGGCTGAAGTTCAACGGCATCTACCATCCTATTAATGTCAAAGCTAGTCAGGTGGACAGCAATGGGCAGCCCAACATGACAGCTATGGGTAAACTGCTTGAAAGCCTTCTTACTCAAGAGATTGATTCCTACTATCTTTTGATCATAAAGTTTGCTTTCCCCAAATTAACATCATCCACTATTGTACCAACTGTCTATTTTGTTGATATGCTTGCGTATCTGGATTATATGACATTCAACTCAGGCCCAGGTCAAATTATGATGCAGGAGGCTAGATTTTATCCGGCCGTCAATGCCGGTGTAGGACCGTCACAACTTTCACTTCAAGAAAAAATAGCGCAACTGTTTAAGATGCTAGAGATTGGCGAAAGGCTTCTTGTTATAAACCGGGAACGACGTGTAAAGAAGCTTGAAAGTCTTTACGTCAAGTACAAATCGCTTCCAACTCACGCTGTTGAGCAGTCCACACTGAACTTATTGCCATGACATTATGAGCCAAACAAAAACATTACGCACAAAGAAGCAACAACTAGGTCAATTCCTGACACCACCGGACACTGCCAAAAGAATTCTTTCTGACTTAGAATTCGCCAAAACCGACAAAGTTCTTGAGCCAAGTATGGGTGACGGCTCTTTCATACTGCCTTTGATAGAAAGTTTCCTAGAGCTTTATCAGGGGAGTATCAAAGAGCGTCTTGACCATATCTTGCAGAACAACATCTACGGTGTTGAGATTGACGAGGAACTGTATCACAAGTGCCTGGCGAACATTCGGGAGAAATGGGACTACTGCCCGGCGCATCATAACTTTGTTTGCGCTGATTTTTTCAAGCACTGGTACTGCGGCAACGCGATCCCTTCTTCCGAGAGACTTTTCGATGATCGTCTGCATTTCAATTACGTCATTGGCAACCCGCCGTTTGGGGGGACGATTGCACCGGAGATTCAAGACAAACTGGATAAAGAGCTGGGCTGGCGGGGCGGGCTGAAGATTAAGAAAGAAACGTATTCGTTTTTTATCGTCAAGTGCCTGGACCTGCTGAAGCCGGGCGGACATCTGCGCTTTATTTGCAGTGATACGTTTTTGACCATCAACACCATGCAGGGTCTGCGCCGTTTGCTGCTGGATGCCGGAGCGCCGAGCGTCACGCGGCTCTTGGGGTTTTCCGAGGAAACCAAGTACGCGATGGTGGTCTTAGACTTCGCCAAATCCGGGCCTGCTCCCCTGCTGATGCTGGACGGCTGTGCTGTTCCGCGAGAGCAGATCGCGCTGACCGGGAACCATTCGTGGCAGATTACGGACGCTTATGCGCCGTATTTCGCCGGCCCGAAGCTGGGCGATTTCGTCGTCGCCACCAGCGGCATGACCATTGGCGACAACAGCCTGTTCGTGCGCGAAATCCAAGACGGCACGATTTTGGAGCCGTTCGAGTTCGCGTTTTACGACGCGCCCTTGACCCTGGAAACCGAAGGCAAACGCGCCCGGCTTGGCTTGGTGTCGCCGCAAAAGCGGGCGCAGATTGCCGCGCAGATTTGCCGGGGCGAGACCCGGCGGATGGTGCGGATCGCGCCCCGCGAGACGCCGCAGCGAATTCCCCTGCCCCACCCTAATTACCGCCCGTACAACAAAGCCGGAAGCGCGTTGGTGTTTACGCCGCCGACTCACGCCATTTACTGGAAAGACAACGGCGACGCCGTGCTGACGTTCAAGAAAAACGGCCCGTGGTATCTGCACGGGGTCGGCGGACAAAAGTTCTTTGGGCGCGAGGGCTTGACCTGGCAGCTTATCTCCCAAACACTCAACGCCCGTTATCTGCCGCCGGGCTGCATCTTAGACAGCGGCGCTCCCTGCGCCTTTCTGCGAGACGGCGTTGATCCCGATGAGCTGTATTTTATTCTCGGCTGGACGTTCTCGCCGCTCTGTTTGTCGCTCTTGAAGAAGGTCATCAACCACACCAAAAACATTCAAGGCAAGGACTTTGAGCGCCTGCCTTACCCGTTCTGGGTTTCTCCTGAAAGGAAGCGGGAGGTAATGGATTGCGTCAAGGCGATGGTAGAGGAAGCGCAGGCTGGGCGCATGTTTCGGTGGACGGATGCAGAAATTGTGGAAGCAGGCAGGATGTTTGAGAATAGGGCCACGGCATGACGGGCCACGGATTGAAATCTGGGGCTGAGAAGCGCCCGGCGCCGAAGCGACACAAGATTGAGACGCATGGGTCCGTTTGTTCTTCGTCCTGCGTCCCCTGGACGCTGTGCACTTTCAAGCCTCGGATTTCAATCCGTAGCACCTCGTTCATCATGTTGCCTATAACTTGCGGCGCATGAGAAAATGAGGAATGCCCGCGTCGTCGAACTCTTCGCCTTCGGCAGTGAAGCTAAGACGTTCGTAGAACGGAATGGCGTAGGTCTGCGAGTCCAGCATGGCTTCCGTAAACCCGCGCTTCTGCGCTTCGTTTAAGACGAACTGCATTAGCATCAGCCCCAGTCCGAGGCCACGCGCTTCTTTTAAGACCGCGACGCGCCCGATTTTTGCCAAACCGTGCTTGTCCAGCAGCCGCGCCGTCGCAAGCGGCGCTCCTTCGGCATCGCGCAGCAGGAAATGGACGGCAAGGTCATCGTATTCGTCCATTTCCAGCTCCAGCGGGACGGCCTGTTCTTCCACAAACACCGCCTTGCGGATGTCATAGCAGGCTTCGCGCTCGGCAGGCGTTTGAGTCACAGCGATGGAATAAGAGAAAGCAGTCATAAAAGTTGATCCTTCGCTGATGCCGCTGCGTGCCGGGGTTTTCTATAAAATCAATAGATTGGCCCCGGCACGCAGCCTGATATTAATCCACAAACCGGAATCTGAGCAGCGCCCAGGCGGCGTCAAAGGCATCGCGCCAGCCAATCTTTTTGCCCTGCGCCGCAGTGCGGGCAGCGTAGTGAACAGGAATTTCGTAGATTTTGTACCCGCGCTTGCTGAGTTTCGCCGTCACTTCCGGGCAGAAGTCAAAGCGTTCGCAGCGCAGAGGGATGGACTTCAAGAGAGAGCGCCGGAACATTTTGTAGCAGGTGGCCTCGTCGGTAAGCTGAGTTCCGAAAAGGGCATTCGTCAGCTTCGGCAGGAAGCGGCGGGCGTAATAAAATTTGTCGCGAACCTCGTGGTTCATTCGGGCCGCTTCCTGAGACAAGCGCGTGCCGTAAACGACCGCCGCGCCCTGGTTAATCAGCGTCAGCATCGGCAGGAAGTCCAGCGGGTCATACTCGCAGTCGGCGTCCTGAATAACCACCACGTCTCCGGCGGCATGGGACAGGGCGACGCGAATCGCTGCGCCTTTGCCGGCGTTCTGCGGCGCGTAGACGACTTTCAGGCGCGGGTCATGCGCGGCATCGAGCGTGTGCAGCCGCGAGCGCGTTTGGTCCGTCGAGCCGTCATCCACGACAATCAGTTCTAGATTTGTGGGGACGGCCAGCACCGCGTCAATAATTTCTTGGACCGTGTCTTCTTCATTGTAGACCGGCATCAGCACGGAAAGCATGGTGCTATTATACCAGAACTACTCGCTAACTACTTGTATCGGCGGACGCTTGCTTGACAAAGGCGGCGCAGATGCCTATAATACGATTGAGGTACTATGGCTACAACCACAAAACCAACCGCGCCGCGCCCGGCGGCAAGCAGCGGCAAGCGGAGACCTGCACCTAAGCGCAAGCGTAACCCGGTCTGGGAACGAGTTAAGACATTCTTTACCGCCGTCACGCTGCTTGTACTGATTGCCCTGATCACGCTGATAGCCATTGTCGTCTGGCGCATTTACCAGGCTCCGCGCACGATTGATCTGGCGGATAACCCACTGGGCATCACCTACTTATACTCTTCCGACGGCACCCCGCTGGCGGAGTTCTTTACTGAGCGGCGCAAAGTCATTTCCATTGATGACATGCCGCAAGACCTGCAAAATGCGACGATTGCGTTTGAGGACAAACGCTTCTACCAAAATCCCGGCATTGACATTAAAGGCATTGGGCGCTCGCTTTACTCAAACTTTACCCACGGCGACCTTAAAGGCGAGGGCGGCAGCACGATCACCCAGCAGCTTGCCCGGAACATGGGCGTGGAGGGCTTGACCCGCCAGAAGTCCTACGGGCGCAAGTTCAATGAGCTGATTATCGCCCACCAAATCACCAACAGCTATACCAAGCAGCAGATACTGGAAATGTATCTCAACCAAGTGAACTACGGCAGCGGCGCGTATGGCGTCGAAGCTGCCGCCGAAGTTTATTTCAACAAGCACGCCAAGCAGCTTGATTTAGCCCAGTGCGCCCTTTTAGCGGGCCTGCCGAACCGGCCGGCCGACTTTAATCCCTACAAGAACAAGGACGCCGCCAAAGCCCAGAGGCAGCGGGTGCTGGACCAGATGCTGGACCAGAAGTATATCACGCCCGCCCAGTACCAGCAGGCGGCCTCCGAGCCGATCCATCTGGCCGGGGCCAAAGCGCCGGCACAGGGCAGCCAGGTCTTCCATGCCCCGTATTTCGTCAGCTATGTGGTAGATCAGCTGCGCCATAAGTACGGCGCGGAACGTCTGTACGAGGGCAACCTAAAAGTCTACACGACCTTGAACTGGCCGATGCAGCAAATCGCCGAGCAGGAAGTGAAGCAGGGCATCGCAAACGCCCATGAATACGGCGCGGACCAGGGCGCTCTGGTGTGCCTGGACCCGCAGACCGGCGAAATCAAGGCCATGGTCGGCGGGACCGATTACAAGAAGTCCCAGGTCAATTACGCCGTGCATGGCCGCCAGCCCGGCTCGTCGTTCAAGGCCATTGTTTATTCGGCAGGGATTAACGATGACTCGGTCCATGAAGACACGACCGTGCTGGATGCCCGGACGACATTCGGCACCGGACACGGCTCGTATACCCCTACCGACGACACCGGCTACTCGGACCGCTACATGACCCTGCGCGAAGCGATGGCGCAGTCGGTCAATGTCGTTGCCGTCAAAGTGCTGAAGCTGATCGGCCCGCAGGCCGCTATTCGGTATGCCCGCATGATGGGCATTCACGCCCCGCTTGACCCGGTGCTGTCGCTTGCGCTCGGCTCCAGCCCGGTTTCGCCGCTTGAAATGGCAAGCGCTTACTCTACGTTTCCTGCCGGCGGCAACCACCCGGAGCCGTCGGCGTGGACACGTCTTGATGACGCTCAGGACAACATCATTGAAGACGTTCCCCCGGATATTGAAACCCATGTGCTGCAAAAGGACACCGTCAGCCACTTGGACGACATGCTGCGGGCGGTCGTGACCGACGGCACCGGCAAAATGGTCGCGCCGCTTGTGCCGGACGCACGGGGCAAGACGGGAACCACGCAGGAGCATAAAGATGTCTGGTTTGTCGGCTACACGCCTCAGCTCGTCTGCGCCGTTTGGGCCGGCCATCCAATTGATGCCACCAAGAACCACCCCGCCGGCTACGGCGAGCCGATGGAAAGCAACGCCTTTGGCGGAACCGTCTGCGCCCCGATTTGGGCCAAGTTTATGAGCCGCAGCCTGCCGATCTTCCATGAAGCAAGGGTCAAAGAGCTGGCTTTAGAAAAGTCCAAGCAGGCCCCGGCTGCAAAACCCGTCACAGCGGCAGACAAGGCCGCAGCGATTACAAGCGGCTCCGCCGACAACGCTTCCCCGGACAATTCGGACGCCGACGCGCCGCCCCGCCGCCACCGAGCGCACCAAGATCAGACGCCGGGTGATGACGCGCAGGACAACGCGCAGGATAACAGCGACGGATCGGTAACGGTCAATGTAGACGACCAATCCGGCCTGCTGGCCCCGGAAGGCGCACCCGGCTCGCATTCCGAAGCGTTCCCTGCGGGCAGTCAGCCGACGACCCAGTCCCCGCAGTATGCCGGCGACCCGCCCCCTGCCCCAACGGCTCCCAGCGCGGCGAGTGGGGACAGCGCCGTGCCGGACAGCAGTACGCCCGCAACGGACGCTTCCTCTTCCGGTGACACCGTGCCAACGCCGCCGCGCCGCCGCCATCGCCATGCCGACGCGGAAACGTCCGGCGGTACCGTGACAGTCATGGTCAACCCGGAAGACGGCCTGCTGGCAACTAAGTGGTGTCCCCAGCAGGTTTCCCGGACTTATCCGCGCGGCCAGGAGCCGCACCGATACAGCCGCATGTATCCCCCGCCGCCGGGCGAGCAGTAGATAACAGCGGCATTGCGAGGTCGATTAGATTGAACCGGCACTGGAATTGCCGGTCTACTTTATAGTGGAAGTCGAAGCGACTGCGGATATGTGGACACTGCCGTTTCTTGTTTTTAGTCGCTTCGACTTCCATTCAACAATAGACCGGCAATTCCAGTGCCGGGTTTTTAAGACGTGTACAAAACGCAAAAACTATGAAGACAACATTTCCTACTGACGTGCCTCCCGATCAGGCTCTTCCAGACAGCCTCGTAGAAGAATTGACGGCGGATGGCTTGCTGCCGGAGTACGACATTGATTACAGTAAAGCGAAGCCCAACCGCTTCGCACGGTGCGTAAATACGCCCGACACTGTGAAGCTTGATGCCGATGTCGCCGCCGTCTTCCAAACTGCCGAAGCAGTCAACTCGGCACTCAGAGCGCTCATCCAATCCATGCCTCAAGTGGCTCATCAGGGCACTTCTTCGCCTTAAACAGTTCTCGCGTTGAACTACGCCGTTTATGATCACGACCCCGAAACCATCCCTTAGGCCGCCTGACCCTCGCAACGCCCCGCCCTCGCGCCAGCAAACCCAGCGGGCGGCGGCAGGCCGGGCGTGGGGGTTCGGCTTCGTGATCTTTCTGCTGTTTCTGGTGCTGGCCGCCCGGCTCTGGTTTCTGCAAATCGCGCGGGGCGATGACTTTCGGGACGCCGCCGCCGCCAACCAGGCGCGGCGCATTCGCACGCCCGCCCCGCGCGGCGTCATTACCGACCGGCATGGGGTCATCTTGGCGGCGAATCGGCCCCGGCTCGCCATCTATGCCGTGCCGGATGTTGCCAAAGACCCGGCGACTTTGGGCCGGCTGGCCGCCCTGCTGCACACAACGCCGGCTGCCATCCAGCAGACCATTGACGCAACGCGCATTAATCCCTATGACCCGCTGCGGATCGCGCTGGATGTTCCCCTGGCGACCGTGACGCAGATTGAGGAAAACAAGCCGTACCTGCCCGGCGTCAGCACCGAGCCGGAGCCGGTGCGCTGGTATCCCCACGGCACACTGGCCGCACACCTCCTCGGCACGATGGGACGCATCAACGAGACCGAATGGAGCAGCCTCAGCGCCCAGAAGTATGCCGACGGCACGCCGACCTACACCAAGAACGACTTTTTAGGCAAGACCGGCGTGGAATCGGCATACGAAAGCTACCTGCATGGCCGGCCCGGCGGGACGAATGTCCAGATTGACGCGCATGGCCGAACGGTTCGGTCGGTGGACTCGCAGGACGCCGCATCGGGCGGCACAGTCCAGCTCACCCTTGACGCGCCGACGCAGGCTGCCGCCGAGCGCGTCTTTGCGGAAAACCACTTTGTCGGCGCGGCAGTCGCCCTGGACCCGCGCACCGGCGCGGTGCTGGCCCTTGTGTCCGCCCCGACTTTTGACCCCGGCCAGTTCGCCACCGGGATTACGTCCGCGAATTGGAAGCCGCTGCACCAAAACCCGGCGCATCCGCTGATTGACCGGGCCATCGGCGCAATGTATCCGCCCGGCTCGACGTTCAAGCCTGTGGTCGCCGCCGCCGGCTGGCAGACCGGCGTGATTACTCTAAATAGCCGCGTTTACTGCACCGGCTCCTACCATTTAGGCCGCGCCCGATTCGGCTGCTGGGAGACGCACGACGAGACCGACTTCACGAAAGCCATTGCCGAGTCCTGCGACGTTTTCTTTTATGTCTACGGCCAAAAAGTCGGCCCGGACCGGCTTTCTTTTTATTCCAAGCAGTTCGGTTTAGCCGAAAAAACGGGAATAGACTTAGGGGGCGAGGACATTGGCTCGATCCCCTCCCCCTCCTGGAAGATGAAGCATTTTCATCGCTTAGGACCGGAGTTTGACCAGTGGTTCGGCGGGGACACGCTGCACATGTCTATCGGGCAGGGGGATGTGCTGACGACGCCGCTCCAAATGGCGCGGGTGGCGGCGACTTTGGCGAACGGCGGGAACGTCTTAAAGCCTTATGTAGTTTCACAGGTTAGAGACGCGGGTTCGCGCCGCGCCGTTTATCAGGCGACGCCGGCCGTGGTGCGCCATGTGCCGGTCTCGGCCGCCAACATGGAGCGGGTGCGAATGGCGATGCGGGCCACCGTGACACAGGGAACCGGCAAGGTCGTCAGCTTTCCCGGCGTCGCGGTCGCCGCCAAAACCGGCTCTGCACAGACCTATGGCAGTGCAAAGACGCATGGCTTGTTTATTTGTTTTGCGCCTTACAATCACCCGACAATCGCGATGGCGGCGATTGTGGAGCATGGCGGCCACGGCGGAAGCACCGCCGGCAAAGTCTGCCGGGCCATGCTGCAAGCTTATTTTCACTTAAAGAACAGCGGAGAAGTATCCGCAAAAAGCGATTAGCACCATGCTTTACGAACTACGCCATTACGACATTCGCAGCAGCCGGGGACTGGAACAAGTCACGCAGCGGTTTGACGATCATATCTTGGGAATTTGGAAGCGCCTCGGCATCGAGCCGGTCGGATTTTGGTCTGTGATTATTGGCGCCTCGATGCCGCGCCTGACTTACATGCTGGCCTGGGAAGATTTAGGCCGGCGGCAGACATTATGGGAAGCATTTGAAGAAGACCCGGAATGGCAGAAGGTAAGGCGTGA
Organism: uncultured Armatimonadales bacterium; assembly: GCA_964249345.1. Classification (GTDB taxonomy): domain Bacteria; phylum Armatimonadota; class Armatimonadia; order Armatimonadales; family Capsulimonadaceae; genus JANXMY01. The sequence continues at coordinate 16,226 of CAXUBO010000012.1, forward strand.
GACTAACGCGGAATGGGGCGGCAGCCCGATCCACACGTTCACCAGCTCCGTTCTTAAATTGACGGATTATTCGCGCCAGCCGCGCTCCGGCAACCAGCCTAGCCGCCTTACAGGCGGCATTTTCGAGCAGCGCACTTACAGCTTTGACGACATGGCAAAGCTGGCGCAGACCGTGAACTGGTTCGGCACGGAAGGCGCTCCGGCGTTTGAGACCCACGGCTTATTTGCGATGGGCTTTTGGACCACCTATATCGGCATCACGCCCCGCTTGACCATTATGCTGGTTTTCGAGAACCTCGCGCATCGAGAACGCGCCTGGGCCAGCTTCTACACCGACCCGGAGTGGCCCAAGCGCCAGGACGGCCTGTACCCAGGCGGTCAGCCCCTGTTCACTCAGATTGAAAACTGCGTGATGAAGGGAACCGAGTTCTCGTCCTGGAAGTAGAGCGGCCTGGAAGTAGAGTGGTTTGTTCTTAGGCTGCTCGGAAT
>CAXUBO010000012.1:16814-18198 GCA_964249345.1 uncultured Armatimonadales bacterium
CCTGGAAGTAGAGCGGCCTGGAAGTAGAGTGGTTTGTTCTTAGGCTGCTCGGAATGGCCGCTCTGCCATCGCCATCGACCGGATTTGGATCAGCACCGCGATCCAAAAGCACGCGCGTAATGGCTGCATGCCGGGAGACGCTGCCGCTTCGGAACGACGTAAAGCCGAAGCGGTTCCGCGCCTTCACCTCCGCGCTTTCACTTCCGCGCCTTCGCAGTTGGCGGCGGATGTTCATGCCCTCCTAAACGCAGCAGTCAGCGCAAGCGGCTCGGTCTTTCTGCTCCGCTTCCCCGATTTTTTCCTTCGCTTTTCAGTTTCCGGCAGAACAAAAAGACTTGCGTTTGGCAAAACAGCACGACAAACGTATGACAAGCAGTGCGCTGTTTCAAGGTTATGCTCTGCCCTAGCGGGGAATGTAACAGGGCGAGTTTAGAGAAGGTTATCCGATGGCATCTTTGTTAAGTACGCGGCCTGATTCACACACTTCTGCGGCGGCAGCGGCACAAAACCGTGTTTTCTGCGCGGGCTTGTCTGCATTCGGCATTTGTTTCATCGCGCTGAGCCTGCTGTTTTACACGATGCCGTTCCACTACGACTCGTTCTTTTTCGGCCTTAATCCGCTGGGAATGCACCAGTTTCAGCGGCATTTTGGGCTTGAGGGGATACACTCCTGGCCTTTTCGCTGGTTCTCGCGGGCGTTCCGCGCTCTTGTTGTCCTCCTCTGGGCGAGCTACGCCGTGTTTGTCGCGGCTGCCCTGCGGGGAGCCGCGCTTCGGGCCAGGCCCTTGACTCTGCTCATTGCGGGTATTGCAGTCGCGGTCGCTTTGTTCCTGCCGCCGCTGCTGTCCACGGATTCGTATGCGAACGTCTCACACGGCCGGCTGTTTGTGCTGCACGGTCAAAACCCCTACGTCTTCGGCCCGGAGACGCTGGCGCACAGCAATGACCCGGTCGCGCGTTATTTGACCTGGGACGCGCCGACCATCTACGGGCCGCTCTGGACCTGGATCGAGATTTCAATTGCGGCGCTGCTGCGGCATAGCGGGGTTTGGACGCAGGTGCTGGCGATGAAAGGGCTGGAAGCCGGAGCGCTCCTTGCGACAGCGCTGGCCGGGCGACGCATCACCCAGCGGCTCGCGCCGGGCCGGGAGAATGTAACGCTGCTTGCCGTCGGCCTGAACCCGATGCTGCTGCTGGAAGGCCCCGGCAGCGGCCACAATGATCTGGTCTGCCTGGCGTTTTTGCTGTCTGGGGCGGCGCTGTTCTTTGACAAGAAGTATCTCGGCGCGGCTCTTTGCCTCGGCTTATCCGTCAGCATCAAGCCTATCACGCTGGCCCTGCTGCCGTGGGCGCTGCTGGAATACGGACGCTTGGAATACGGACG
>CAXUBO010000012.1:18298-45242 GCA_964249345.1 uncultured Armatimonadales bacterium
CGCTGGCCCTGCTGCCGTGGGCGCTGCTGGAATACGGACGCTTGGAATACGGACGTGGCCGAACCCTGCGGCAAATGCTTCCGGCGCTTGTGCTTGCGCCGGTTGTGGTCCTGAGTCCGCTTGTGCTGTTTTTCGCCCCGCTGTGGGACGGGCCGGCAACACTTGCCTCCGCACAGCTTCGGACAAACTTTGAACAAAATGCAGCGTATCTCAACCGAGCGGCGACCCTGCATTCCTGGTTTGCGGCGCATGGCGTTGGGCCGGGGCTGGGGTCTTTGCTGACGGCGCTGATCCAAAACTGGCTGCTGGTTCTGCTGTACGCCGCGCTGACCCTCTGGCTCTGGAAAGCGCCGCGCACCGGCGGCTGGCTGCTTGCCTGGGCGGCCTTTTCGCTGGGGGTGATGTTCTTGTTTCTGAAGCCGGCCTTTCCGTGGTATGTCACCTGGTTCTGGCCGATCTGTCTGCTGCGCTGGGACCGGCCCCATCTGATTTTGTCAACGGGCTGCTTTGGACTCTCCCTGCTGATGACGTTCGGGTACGGCGCTCTCAGCGATGTTGGAAACCGGCCACCTCAGTTTTGGATCAAGATTACGCCGACCCAAAACGGCAGCACGGTTTCTTTTGCGCCTAAAATCTAAAACTGGCTCCCCGAATCAGAAGATTGAAGCTGCGTGATACAAGGCATCAGTTTTTGCGGATGGAAGCAAACTCTGCTTTATCGCCAAATTCTGTGGCTTTCCCAATCACTGGGAAAACCCATCGCCTGGATACCTGCATGCGGCATGGCAGGAAAAGCGCGGATACAGCGTCTTAGATCATCAACCCAAGTAGAGTTTGGATTGATTACATGCGTGAAATAGCAAAGGATACAGCAGATGGCATATATTCGAGTGTGAGCATTTGGCAACATGAGGAGAACATCAAAATCAGGCATTGCTCCATGGTGTGGGAATTGAGGGCTACTTAAGTCCAAATTCCATAGTCTTCCATGATGTGCGATTACATTTCGGATGTAATTTAAGCGTTGAAGCCAATTTGCCATGAGCCGCCAATCAAGAATAGCGAAACGGGCAGCAACAGCGACCTGATCGCGGTACCGCATTCCTGAAAAAGCATAGGAAAGCATTCCAAAATTCCAAAGCTCAATCGCAATCCAAATAGGAATTGGTGTGTTGACGCCATAGCGATTTTTGTGATGAATTACGAAATCAGCGTGAGATTGCTGATAAAGACTGTTGAACTTTGCAATCCACTTAGGGTACTGATCCGGGCTGGAGCCGCTGGAGGAAAAATTGCGGCGAAACAAACTAGGTTTCATGTAAGCAAAAGCGTCTTGCCGCCCCAAAACAAGCGCGACTTCCACACGCACTGCAATTTCCACACGCTCAATCGCATCTAGCAACAACATCTTGAAGGTCTTGTCAAAACGGTACAAAGCAACCGCATCTTCAAACCGGCTGTTATCAAGAAAAACATCGGTTTTTTTACGGTTTACAATTTTTCGGAAAGGAAACCAATAAGCACTTAAGCGATAGTAACCATTGCGGTGCAAACATTTTATAGCATCGGCGTCATCCGCGACTTGAAGGCCGCGGGATTTGATCAACGCAAGCTGGTCGGAGAGAGGCAGATATGGTTTAGTGTAGAAAGCCATAGGAGGTACAAAAATAAAAAACCTGTCCATACAACTTGCAGCAGAAGCTCAAGATGCAGTGGGACAGGTCATGTTATATATATTATGGCGTTTGTTTGACAAAAACACAAGCGGCTAAAATAGTCCACCATGAAAAGAAACTATCTAGTTTTCTTGGATATTTGTATTACAACAGTTATAACCCCGTAAAATTTCTGATTTTTCTAGCTTTATACCACATATTTTGTATCATATCTGCATCATATTTAGAAGATCGCCGATGGTGACGTGGGCGTCGCCGGGATGGCGCAGGCGTGCTTCTTCGTTGATCGTGTAGTGATTGCGCCGGCCTTCGCGGGAGCGCGTGATGACGCCGGCTTCTTCCAAATCCGTGACAATACGCTGCACGGCGCGTTCGGTGATGCCGGTGCGCTCCGCCGCTTCGCGCAGGCGCAGGTCCGGCTGGGCCGCCAGGCACAGCAGGACGCGGGTATGATTGGTGAGAAATGTCCAGGAAGGTCCGGCCATGTTAAAGTGTTGCCTGGATCAATTCAATCCGATTGCCGAACGGATCACGAAACTCAAAGCGGTCATAGCCCGGAAGCGGAATGCTTTCCAAAATCTTTATTCCCTGCGCCCCCAGCGTCTGCCGCCAGGCCGCGAGGTCATCCACTTGGTACGCCAGATGCGCTTTCGTTGCCGCGCGGTCCACATCCGGCTCCGTGCCGACATGCACCTGCTGGTCTCCTGCGGCAAGCCAGAAGCCGCCGCGTCCGGCAAGCGAGTCCGGCTTTTGGAGTTCCGGCAGTCCTAACACTCCGCAGTAGAAGTTTCGCGCCGCGTCTTCCGCGCCTTCGGGAACAGTCACCTGGGCATGATGAATGCGAACAATCATAAGCGCTGCTCCTTCAACCAATTTGTCGCCGACGCGGCTTCTTCGCGGGTCAGCGTATGCCCGCCCGGCTGCCAGCTTGTCGTGACGGCTGCGCCCGCCGACCGCAAAAGCGCGGCCAGCCGCTCGGTTTCCGACACCGGCACTAATGGGTCTTGACGGCCTGCACCGATAAACACGGGCGTTTCGGTGAGACTCGGCAGCGTTTCAGGAACCAGCGGCACCATCGGGTGCAGCAGCACGGCGGCCTGCAAAACGCCTGGATGCAGCAGCAGCATCGCGCCCGCAATGTTCGCGCCGTTGGAAAACCCGGCGGCAGTGACGCGCGACAAATCAAAGCCATGTGCCGCAGACGCTTCGGCGACAAACTCCGCCAGCGCCTGAGTCTGGATCACAAGATCGGGGACATCCAAGACGCCTTCCGCCAGGCGCCGGAAGAAGCGCGGCATTCCGTTTTCCAGCACCTTGCCGCGCGGACTGAGCAGGTTGGCACTTGGGTCCAGCAGCCGTCCCAGCAGCAGCAGATCATTTTCATCCCCGCCTGTGCCGTGCAGAAGAAGCAGTGTTCCCGCGGCTGCGACATGAGGCGCGGGGACGAATTGGTAAACGAAATCCAGCGCATTCGTCGGCATTAATTTTGCTCCGGCAGATAAATTGGCGGCAGATGGATTGGCGGCAGCCCAGCCGTAATCTGCGCCCGCATCGGCTCATACTGAGGCGACAATTGCAGCCGTTCTCCTAATGCCTCCGGCGCCTCGTCAATGGCAAAGCCCGGCGGGTCAGTCGCGATTTCAAACAAGATTCCGCCCGGCTCCCGGAAGTAAATGGAGTGGAAGTAGTCCCGGTCCATGACCGGGCTGACCCCGTAACCTCGCTGGGACAGGTCCTGAAGCCACTCGGACTGCTGGGCATCTTCCGGCGTGCGCCAGGCGACATGGTGAATGCTGCCGACCGCGATTTGCCCGGGAACGGAGTTCGGCGCAAAGACAACGTCGGCAAATGCCGCCGGATGCTCGCTGAGAGCGTACCGAAACGCGACGGTGACTCCTATCTCTTCCGTGGCCGCTAACCGGAAGCCAAGCGTCTGCGTCAGCAGCGCGGCGGTTTGCTCGGTATTGCGCTCCGGCAGCGTGACCGCATGAATGCCTTTAATGGAGTGTTCGGCAGGCACCGAGCCGTGGGTCCAGCCCGTGCGGCGGTCGTCGGCCGTCGGGACTAATTCCAGGCGCATTCCGTCGGGATCAAGAAACGCCAGCACAGTCTCGCCGAAGCGGGTTTCCGGTTCCCCCAGGCGGATACCCTGAGCCGTCAATCGCTCCCGCCAGAAGCTCAGCGAGTTCGGCCCAATCGCCAGCGCCGCCGCCGTGGCCTGCCCTAAACCTGCTCTGCCGCGCCGCCCCTGCGGCCAGGCAAAAAACGTCAGCAGCGTTCCGGGGTTTCCCAAGCCATCGCCGTAGTACAAGTGATACGACTGCGGATCGTCAAAATTAACGGTTTGCTTGACCAAGCGCAGGCCAAGCAGTCCGGCATAAAAGTCTACATTCTGCTGCGGATCACTGGCAATCGCCGTGACATGGTGCAGCCCGGTAAGTTGTGGCATAGGCTTATTCTAGCATAGACTGCGGCAAAACAATTCTTTATCGCCGCCGCGTGTCTTTATCGCCGCCGCGTGTAGGAGTAGCGGTGGCCGAGCCAGGGTTTGCCGGTGCCGTCCGCCGGGATGAAGTATTGATCTTTCTGGTCGTGGTTTGCGTCCTGCTGAACAATCAACTGGCGCATTTGCAGGAGCTGCCCGGCGATTTTTGCCCCCTCCACTGAGGCGGGAATGGCAAACGGCTCGAACGTGACATCAATCCGGCTCGTTTGGCCGCGCCCGAAGCTCGCGGCGGACATGATCCCGACCGGGGCGCGAATGTCCATCGAGACATATTTCCAGCGGCCTTCTAGGCGATGGAAGCTCAAGTAGTCAATCCGTGAAATGCCCGCCGAACCCGGTGCGGGCCGAATGATTTCCTGAAGAAATGCACCGATCATCTTGCGCTCCGCGACCTCGTGCGTCGAAACAGGAGCCGCACCGGGCGACGCCCAAACCGTCTCGACCACGTCCCAGTTTCCGGCCCGTCGGGCGATCTGCGCGTTTTCAGGTCCAATCTCTGCCGGATGCGCCTTCCCGGACGCTGCTTTCGGGGCGAGCGGCGCGGCCTGGGCCGGCGGGCTTCCGAGAGCCAGCGCCGCCAGGACCAACGCCAGGGCAAGCGCCTCCGCCGAGTCGCCGCGCAAATAAAACGCGAGTAAAGCTTTTACATCCATCATTAGTTCAGTCTCCTATTTTTTTGCTTGAACGGCGCTTTTCTTAGGCCGTACCAGCGTCCACGCATTCAGAAGACCCGGTCCGGCGACCAAAATGATGATCTCCAAAAACAGCAACGTCAGTTGGTACTCAAAGCCGCCTTTGGTCGAGTCGTAGCCGTTTTTTAGATGCACCAGCCCAATCGCACCCAGCATGATTACCAGCAGCCCCGCCGCCGCAGGCCGGGCCAGAACGCCGAACAGTACGCCCAGGCCACCCAAAAACTCTCCGTAGCCGACCAGTGCGGCTACCGGCAATGGCAAATGCGTAAACTGAGAAAAGCCGTGCAGGCCCGGCCCGCCGAACGCGCCGAATGCGATAGACGCGCCGTGGTAGATAAACGGCAGCCCCAGCGCGATCCGGGCGATCAGCAGCACCCGGTCTAACGCGCGGGAAGAGTGATCGGTCGCGGCAGCAGTCGGCGTGTAAACACTCATATTAAAACCTCTGACTTCGTGGTATAATTTATGCACTGCATTGTTTTTTAATGCGGCATCAAGGCGTTCAACGGGTTTTTGGGCAGGATCGTTCCACAGCCCGGCACATTTTTTCAGTCAGTGTGAGAGAAAGCAAGGAAAACAGACATGGAACAAGAACAACGCGAACAGGAAGCACACGGCCCGGAGATATTTTGCCCTGTCAGCGCCGCGCTTAACCTTCTTTCCGAGCGATGGACCTTGCATATTGTCCGCACTCTGCTCGGCAGCAAAAAGCGGTTCAACGAGATCGCCCGCACGCTTGGCCTAAATCCGGCCACCCTGCGCGAGCGCCTGCGGGCCTTAGAAGAAGAAGAAGTCGTCACGCGCACGGTGCTCAGCACCATGCCCCCGCATGTCGAGTACGCCTTGACCCCTAAAGGCCAAGCCTTGAACGGCATCTTTGAAGACATGGCAAAATGGGCGATAACTTGGATGAAGCCCAAAGGCGCCGAATGGGTAGACCCGGCAAATGACGATGCAGCGGATTTGACGCCGTGCGAGGCTAGAGGCGCCTCAAGGGCTCAAATCAAATAAGCGCCTGAGCCAGTCTACAAAAAGCAGCGCTTCCGGCGCGTCTGGGTTGAGGCGACTGCTTTTTATTGAAAGGCCCAATGGGTCGCCGGGCTTTTCTTGCCAGGCAAGCCAGGTATGGATAAGCGCTTTGCTTCGGTGAACCAGCGGAAACCGGCAATCCTGAGCGATGACCTTATCCACGCACTCTTGCGCGAAGGCCCAAAGGACATCGCCGGGCGGCACAAGGGAGCCGGCAAAATCTTCCAGCATTCCCTCGGCAGCGTTGTCCGGCATGATCCAGACCCCGATTCGTTTCCCTTTTTGCTCAACGAGTGTCCCTGTTTCGTTCGGCGTCAAAGGAAAGTCCGTGTAGCCGCCTTGTACCAGTATGTTTCGGAGCGCTGCCCAGCGCGGCTGCAAGCGAGTATCCGCATCTACAATGATGCCAAGCCGTTCCAGCCCTCCTGCGATCAGTTCCACGTCTAGCGTTTCTAAAAGATTGTCAATTCCTTTTTTGTCAACAACCCGAAACGTCTGCGGCAGGCCATGATAATCCCGAAGCTGATACAGCACATGCTCGTCGTCTTTGCCTTCGACGAGAAGGCGGAACTTATCTGCCAAGTCAGCGTACCTCGATCTGCTCGCGGGTCGCGATACTCAGTTTCCGCTCATCAAACGTCACAGGAACGACTTCGCCGTCTTGGGTCTCTAGCCGAATGAGCACGCCTTCTTCCTCTTTGTTTTCCTCTGACGCCTGCTGAAATGCCTGAATACAGTCCCAGCTATGGGACGTGGCGAACACCTGCACATTCAGCCGGTGCGCGACCTCAAAAATCAGCTTCCACAAGTCCGGCAGCACCGAATAATGCAGCCCCGTATCCACCTCATCAATCAGCAGCATCCCATCTTTGGCGTTGACCAGCGCCAGCGCAATCCCAAGCATTCGGTTCATGCCCTCGCCCATACTGCGAAGTGGAATTGGTAGCACGAAATCCTGTGTTTTTATTATAGGTATACGCTCGCCGCCATTACTTGTGTCACTAACAAAATTAATGCTGATAGTACCAGGGGCGATTATCTGCAATGCAGCAACGACATCATGTTGAAGATCGGCTCTAATTGTGTTATCCCAGTAAAGAGCAACATCTTTCGCTGTGAGACCATCATGGGCAATGATCACGGAATGTACAATCGTTCGCATCACTCTGGCTGGTCGAAACATAGGATTAGAGTCTGTATAAAGTTGATCAAGCGGGTAAAGCATGTGCATCTTCTCGCCGAGGTCTACTGTCATACTGGCAACTAACTCTGCACCGGATAGTTCTGCATCTGACTCCGTTCTTTGTAAGATACGAGTTCCATTTCCAGAAAGCACACGCTCGGACAAAGCAAAGCCGATAGCAACTTTGTCATCTTCAACCGATTTCGGACCAATCACGATGTGTTCTGAACTTGAAGACAATTCTCTACGCCCATGAAATAAGTGCCTCAGCGCTGTTAAATTATTTGATGCGAAAACACTTGCAGAACGTACGTCATCGTCTACTTTGAGTTCGTCGCGCTCTCGCAGTAATTGAACAACCACTCTAGGGTCACCCTTCGCGGTATAAAGCCATAGCGCTTCCAGAACACTGGATTTGCCGACGTTGTTTTTGCCTACTATCAAGTTCACGCGGCCCAGCTTCTCAATTCGCAGGTGCTTGAAGGCGCGGAAGTTTTTGATTTCGAGGGAATCCAGCACAAGGGACATAATGTAGCTCCAAACGCATTGTAGCACCCGGAACAGGAGGCGTCAAGGCGTCGTCTTCTTTCTAATGGCGCCTGATGAGGTATACTAAGCCCACAGAAACGCGAAGGCGCGGGGAAAGCAATTTATGTGCGGAATTACGGGATATGTCGGCGGGCGAACGAACAGCGTGCGGCTGACGCTGGACAGCTTGAAGCGGCTGGAATATCGGGGCTACGACTCGGCAGGGGTGGCGGTGGTGCGGCCCGGCGACGGCAAAGTCACGGTGCTGAAAAAGAAAGGCAAGCTTGGCAACTTGGAGGCGGCCCTGGACGGGCTGGATAAGTCAGGCGGCACGGTAATCGCGCACACGCGCTGGGCGACCCACGGCAGGCCGAACGATGTCAACGCGCACCCGCATTCCGACTGCACCGGGCGCATCGCGCTCATCCACAACGGCATTATTGAAAACTATATTGGGCTGAAACAGAGGCTGGCCGAGGCCGGGCATGTCTTCCAAAGCGATACCGATACGGAAGTCCTGGTGCATTTGATTGAGTCGCATTTGGACTCAGCGGGGTGTTTAGAAGGCGCGGTGCGGGCGGCGCTGTCGGAAGTCACGGGGGCGTATGCGATCTGCGTGGTGTCCACCGAAGAGCCGAACACGATCTATGCCGCCAAAACGGCGTCGCCGCTGATTATCGGGCTGGGCGAAGGCGAGAACTTCCTCGCGTCGGACATCCCTGCGGTCATGGGCTATACCCGGAACGTGCTGGTGCTGGAAGACGGCGACTTTGCCAAAATTACGCCGGAAGGGGTCACGCTGACGACGCTGTCCGGCCAGCCGCTCAGCCGCGAAGTGTTTCATGTCACCTGGGACGTTTCCACGGCGCAGAAGGGCGGCTACCCGCACTTCATGATCAAGGAAATCTACGACCAGCCCCAAGCCATTCGGGACACCCTGCGCGGGCGCATCACCGAGACGCATGGGGTGGCGTTCCCGGAGCTGACGCTGCCGACGAGCAAACTCGTCGATTTTAACCGAATCGTTATTGTCGCCTGCGGCACGGCCTACAACGCTGGGCTTGTCGGCAAGAACTTCTACGAGCATCTGCTCCGCCGCCCGGTCGAAGTACAGGTCGCCAGCGAGTTTCGCTACAATGACCCGATTGTTGACGCCCAGACGCTTGCCATTATCATCTCCCAGTCGGGCGAGACGGCGGACACGCTGGCCGCATTGCGGGAAGCCAAAATCAAGGGCGCGACGACGCTTGCCGTAGTCAACGTCGTCGGCTCGTCCATTGCCCGTGAAGCCGACGAAGTTTTGTACACTTACGCCGGCCCGGAAATCTGCGTCGCCTCGACAAAGGCTTATGTGACTCAGCTCATCGGCCTGTATCTTTTGGGCCTCTTTATTGCCCAGGAAGAAAACAAGTTGGGACCGGGCGTTGTCGCCGCGTATGTGGAGCAGCTACAAAACCTGCCCGAACAGGTGGCTGAGATACTCGCTGACACCAGCGCTGTCCAGGCCGCCGCGAAGCAGCTTGCTGCGTCGTCGTCGTTCTTCTTTCTCGGACGCGGCTTTGACTATGCCGTCGCCCAAGAAGGCGCATTGAAGCTCAAAGAAGTTTCTTACATCCATGCCGAGGCGTATGCCGCCGGGGAACTCAAGCACGGCCCGCTGGCGCTGGTGGAACCGGGGGTCACGGTGGTGTGCCTTGCGACCCAGTCCGCGCTGTACGACAAAATCCAGTCCAGCGTCAAGGAAGTCAAAGCGAGGGACGGCGCGGCTCTCGGCATCGTGAAAATCGGCGATGAAGGCTTGGACGAAAACTTCGTTGATATGGTCCTGCGTGTTCCATCTACGCACGACACGTTTATGCCCGTCTTGGCAATTATCCCAATGCAGCTACTCGCGTACTACATCGCGTCTGAGCTAGGCCGCGAGATAGACCAGCCTCGCAACCTGGCAAAATCCGTCACTGTGGAGTAGGCCCTCAATGCTTTCTGCCAGCAGAAATCAGAACGGGCTGACGGCACGGGAAGTTGAGCGATGTCAACAAACGTGGAACTTTCTTGGCGGGAACGGTTGCTGCATCTTGGACATTTCGGAAGCCGCGCGTTCCGGATCACGCACACGGTTCAACCAAACGCAGTTTGTAGTTTACCTGGGTGCGGATGTTATTCCTGGTGCTGGCATGAGCGCCAGAAGCCGGATGTCTGAGGTGGCCTGCCTCGCACATGAACTGGCTCATGCGGAGCGTTATCGCATGGGCATTGACAGAACGGTAGACCGGCCTGATGTTTTCCTGGACGAGGCTGAGGCTAGTCTTCACGCCTCGTTTAGCAGAAGTCTTGGTTTTATTGACCGCCTGACCTTAGTGGAAGATGCACGGTCTCAAATTGCTGAATGGCAGGCGCAGACTTCGATCTTGGAGGCAGAAGATGAAAATTGATCCGTCGGGAGTTGTCTTTGTTGGGGAATGTGAGATACAAACGCCTTTTTGCACCGCGCTGGAGCCTGCGGCGGTGATGGCGGTTTGGGGAGTTCCCGTCCGTCGGCGATTTGATGTCTGCGGTCCGTGCCTGGAAGAAATGATCCGGCGCGGTGAGTGGGAAGTTCAGGGCGCGAGAATACCGCGCAAGTACGATTTGTCCGTGTACGGCAGAGACGAGCGGCTTCAGCTTGTGGTCGATTTAAAAGACCATCCTTACAAGCGCGAGGCGGATATGGAATTTTGGGCGACGCGCATTCGCCGCAACATGGTTCGGCAAGGCGCAATTCCTTTCTATGTTTACTTTCTGCTGGCGGTCTACCCTGCCCCCTTCTATTTGTGGTTCCCGGACGATGCCCCGAACGCGCCGCCGCGCTGCAAAGTAGACGTGCAGACGCAGATGCCGCGCCTGGAGGAAAACGAGAGACTTTCCGATTATCAGCAGCAGGTGGACGCCGTTTACGCCTGGCTGACCGCATTGATAGAGGAGCCGCTTGAAGAAAGCGAGCAACCAGCCTGGCTGCGCGATTCGGGGCTGTACGAGGCAGTCCGTGGCGGCCGTATCGTCCGGCGGGAACTGCCCGCGCTGCCGCGACGCGAACGGGAGCCGCAGGCGGCCTAAAGAAGAACGGCAGGAACAAGAGGCTATGAAGCGGACACAGAAAATTGCTGTCACGATTTGGGTTCTGCTTGGCTTCTCTCTACTGACGCTGTTAGATTTCCTGCTTGGCGGCTTAAGATTTGCTGGCCGTGAGCTGAATGCAGTGGTAGGGATGATGGCCGTTTTGCTGCCGGCGGTGTGCCTAGTTTTGCTCGGTTTTCTGCCGCGCAGCAGGGCAAGGATGTGGGCGTTTGTGTGTCTTATTCCAGCAGCGCCGCTGTGCTTTCTCCTCGGCGGGATTCTTGTCTTAGGCCAGGCGATGCCGATCTATACGCGACAGGCCAGTGTTCAACTTGGCCCCTCGCAGATTGTGGCTTACTTCAGTGATGCCGGGGCGTGGGATAATGGCGAAGTCATTGTGCAGCAAGAAGTCAAGCTGCTGCCTGGTTTGCTCTGGGTCAAGCCGCTCTCGCGCCAGGAGTGTCTGCGTGACGTAAATATCCATGTGGTAGATCGCCATCATGTGGAATGTGATTATGTGGCCGACACTGTGGACAGCGGCGATCCCAGTCCGCAGGCGAAGCGAGATGTGGCGTGGGTATTTTAACCGATTTTGACGACGCTTGGCGGGAGATGCTCCAAACGCTTGGGGCTTCTGAAGAAGCCGCAGAGAAAATGAAGGCCGAAGTTTTGGCACGCTACGAAGAGCCGGAGCGTGCCTACCATAATCTAGGCCATGCACTGCGGGTTTGGCAAGACGTGACGCAGTACGCTTCGGAAGAGGGCATTGCAGACACCGGCGCGGTCCAATTGGCCGCGCTGCTGCACGATGTCGTGTATGACCCTCGGCGGCAGGACAACGAAGCCCAAAGCGCCGAGTTTGCCGTTCATTGGGGCCGGACGCTGGGCTTGGGGTCCTTTGTAATGGATCGTGCGGCGGAGATCATTTTGGCGACGCAGCATCACGGCTCAACAAGCGCAGTAGAGATCGGCGTGGTGCTGGACGCCGATTTGGCAATTCTAGCGGCTTCATCTGAGGATTATGAGGCTTACCGAAAGGCCATTCGGCAGGAGTACGCCTGGGTAACGGAAGAAGAATGGATCGTGGGACGCGGGCGCGTACTGTCGGCGTTTCTGGCGCGAGATCAGATTTATCACCGGCCGGCATTGGCGCAAAGACTGGAAGCGGCGGCGCGAGCAAACATGACACGGGAATTGGCGCTGCTGTCAAAATAACGCCAACGGGCGATTTAGCGAAGAAGACGACATGAAGAAAATTGGACTCATGGGCTGCGGGATGATTGCGGATTTCGGGCATATCCCGGCGATTTTGGCGACGCAGGGGCTGGAAGCCTGGGCGGTGTACGACCCGGACCCGGAACATGCTTACGGCTTGCAGCACAAGTACGGCATTCCGCATGGCTACACGATCAGTTCCATGTTCTTTGAGTCGGGCATTGATGCCGTCGTGGTGGCATCCGCCGCGCCCGCGCACAAGCAGAATGTGGAAGAAGCGGCACGCTACGGCCTGCCGGTGCTGTGCGAAAAGCCGCTGGCGATGACGGATGAAGACGCCGCCTCCATGATCCAGACCATGAAGGACGCCGGGCTGATGCTGGCAACGGGCTTTTGTTATCGGTACAGCGGAGTCGCGCAGAATATCAAGAAGCTGGTCTCTGAGGGGGCCATCGGCGAGGTCCGCGCCCTGCGGCTGGTCTACATCTGGAACCTGCACGGGCGTGACCGCATCACGTCGGCGGGGGAAGTTCTCACAAACCCCTACTTTCACGGGCGCATGATTGAAGGCGGGCCGCTGGTGGACTGCGGCGTCCATCAAATTGACCTTGCCCGGTGGTGGCTGAACTCCGAAGTGGCTGAGTTCCAAGCGGCGGGTGCGTGGGTGGAAAACTACGAAGCGCCTGATCATGTGTGGCTGCACATGGACCATCAAAACCGGGCGCACACGATGGTGGAGATGAGCTTCACTTATGGGCATACGGCACGGGACCCACGGGCGCATTTTTCCTACCATCTCATCGGCACCGAAGGCGTTATCCGGTATGACCGGGACGGGTGGGTGTTTGAGGTGCGAACAAAGCACGGGACGCACCGCCTGCCGGGGGCGAGTGAAAAAAACTTTGAGGGCTTGTACGCCGCCTGGGCGAGGGCGCTGGAAACCGGCGATCCTTCCGATTTGCCGACAGGCTACGACGGCCTGCGGGCGACGCAGATTGCACGAGTGGCGACCGAGAATGTCATCGCCCACCATCACAAGTAAGTTGTCTGTTAAGTGAGCCGTCTGTCTGGGGCCGGCGCTGCTCGATTTGGAGCATTGCGGCGGCACCTCGGTCACGGGCATCAAAACAAAGCCCATTTTAGACATGCTGGCGGGGATTGACTGCCTCGAAAACGCTTCGCGCCTGGCTGCGCCGCTGGCCGCGCTGGGTTATGATGACGCGGGGACAGACATCGTTCCCGGCCATCACCTTTTCGGCAAAGGCCCGGCCCGGACGCATCTGCTGCATGTGGTGGAGTATCAAAGTGCGCTCTGGAGGGAGGCGCTGAAATTTCGGGACGCGGTGCGGGCCGGCGCCGCACTGGCCCAGGAATATGAAGTGCTGAAAATCCGTTCAAGTAAAAAGCACGCCGGCAGGCGGGCCGACTATACCGCGTCCAAAGCCGCATTCATTCGCTCCGTGCTGGACAAAAATTAACACGCTGACACGAAAAAACGCTCCTGCCGAATATCGGCAGGAGCGTTTTCCATTTCGCGGAAGGCGAAATTACATGGGTTTCGCCATCGGCTTCATGCTGGATTTCATCATGGGCTTCTTCATCATCATTTTCTTTTTCATCATCATCTGCTTGGATGTCATTTTCTTGGACATCATGGGCTTCTTCATCATGGGCTTGCTCATGGTGGAAGTCTGCGCGATGGCAGGGGCGATGGCGATGGTCGCAACAGCAGCGACGGCGAGGACTTGGCTGATTAACTTCATGGATTGAAGCCTCCTGGGGTTGATTTCACTTATTACAGCGTTTTTGCGGAGCGTGAAAGTTCCGTAATTTTTATTCTTTGCAAACTTTTTTTTCGGAACCTGTTTGGAGAAGCGCTCGTCGTAGGGAAAAGATTGGTCGTAGGAAAAAGATTGGTCGTAGGAAAAAGATTGACTGCGCCCCCGAAAGGAACAAAGATGACATCCAAAAAACGGTCTATCAAAAGGCTGCTTCTTCTCTTGCCAATCCTTGCCGGTGCTTTGCTCGCCGGCTGCAACGAGCATACCGATAAGCTCAGCGATATTGACAACAATCCCTCGGCCTACGTCAACAAAGATGTCACCGTCGCCGGCGAAGTGACTCAGGTGTATGAGCTGCCGCTCGGCATCGCAAACGTCGCCGCCTACCGCCTCAGCGACGGCACCGGCCAAACCTGGGTCATCAGTCGGGCGGGTGCGCCGCTCAAAGGCGACAAAGTCGGCGTCAAGGGAACCGTGCGCCCCGAAGGCCGGGTCGGAACGGAAGTTTTGACCAACATCATTGAAGAAAAACAGCGCAAAATCGAGTAGACGAGAAAGAAACCGGCACTAGAAGTGCCGGTCTACTTTATAGTGAAAGTATGCCTGCGGCATTACTGCGTATCGAAGCGACTACAGACCCACGAATGTTAGCTTTTACTCTTCAGTCGCCGCGACTTCCATTCAATAATAGACCGGCACTTCTAGTGCCGGTTGCCCTGACCGTGCCTACATCTACCCCTTCTCCAGCATCTTCTCCATTGCGGGCCGGGTCATCCGGTACAGGAACCACTCTTTCATGCGCCTTGCCCCCATGCGGTCGTACATCGCCTGGGCATTCGTGTTCCAGTCCAGGCATGTCCACTCCATCCGCCCGCAGCCGCGCTCGTGGGCCGTGCGGACGCAGTGCTGCAAGAGCGCCGTGCCGATGCCCAGCTTGCGATGCTCCGGCAGCACGAACACGTCTTCCAAATACAGCGACGGCTGGGCGAGAAACGTCGAATAGGTTTGCAGCAGCAGCGCGTAGCCGACCGGGCTAGGCGCACCCGCGACTTCCGCCAGCATGACCTCAAACTTCGGCGCGTCCCCAAAGCCATGCTCAATCAGCCGCGCCTGCGCCTCGGCGTCCGGCGGCGGCAGGTTCTCAAACTCTGCCAGCGCAATAATCAGCCCAATCACGGCGTCGGCATCCGCCCGCTCCGCCCGCCGCAGTGTAATGTTTGTCATAATTCTTTCTTATTCGCGATTGCCTTACGATTTCCTGCCCAGCGCGAAATCAATCCGCTCTTGCAGCGGCGGATGGGTGAAGAGCCAGAACGTGATGAAGGGAGGCGGGCTGGGGTCGCTCAGATTTTGCTCGGAAATCGTGACGAAGGCGCGGGCCATCGCCGGGCCGTTGCCGGTGACTTGGAGGCCGTAGGCGTCGGCCTGGTGCTCGAAGGCGCGGGAAACGCCGTTGGTGACGGGGGCAAGCAGGAACGTGAACAGCGAGACGGTCAGGAGCAGGGCAGGAGTCGCGGCGTAGTCGGTGAGGCCGCCCACCTGCCAGCGGGGACCGAAGCGGCGCAGCAGCCGTTCGGCGAACTTTTGGGCCGGCGGTAGGGCGAGCAGCAGGCCCAGGACCGTCATCAAGAAGCCCCAATAGAGGTGCTTCAGAACGTAATGGCCCATCTCATGCCCGACAATGGCAAGTACCTGGTCCTGCGGCATTCGGGGCGGCAAAATCGTGTCCCACAGCACGATCCGGGCAGAAGAGCCGATGCCCGTCACATAAGCATTGGTTTCGTGCGTCTGCCTGCTTTTGTCGACGACATAAATGGGCGCGTTCGGAATGCCGGCTTTGGCGGCAAGCGCCTCTATCTGCGTCCGAAGCGGGCCGGGCGGCAGCGGCGTAAAGTGGTTGAACAGCGGGTCTATGAGGAGCGGCGCGGCGAAGATGCCGAACGCGATGAGAGGAGTAAGCGCAGCCCAGAACCACACGGCCCAGATGCGCGGAAAGCGGCCGATCAGCCGGAACAAGAGCCATAAAATCGGCACAGTGGTCAAAAGGCTGACGCCGACGCTTTTCAGCACATCTCCCAGCCAGCCGCCGAAGCTTTGCGAAGACAAACCGTAAGCGTGCGGCAGCCAGTAGCCGCCGTAGAACGTCAGCGGGGCGTGCAAAAGCAGCAGCGCCGCCGTCAGCAGCAGGTAGTAACACAACAGGCGCAAAAGCGAGAACCGGAGCGGTTGAACCCACTGCCGCAGACGCGCAGACAGGCCCGACGCCAGCACGCCCCACAGCGCCAGTAGGCTGTACGCTGTTCCGATAAAGTACAGCGCGTAGCCAATCTCCGAATACCGCTTCATCTGCGGCGTCACCACCGGCGGGCGCATGTCGGCGCTGTGCAGAGGCGCGGCGTGAGCCGCGTGCGGCAGGAACACAAGACAGCAAACAAAAAGACAGCAGGCAAGAAGGCAGCAAGCGGGGCGAAGGAAGCGCATAGATTTAGTACGCGGGTTTTGGCGCGAGAAGTGCCAATTTAGGTACAATAGCATCTATGGAGATGCAGCCAAGAAAATTAGTTTTTGCCCCCTTCGGCGCAGACATGTTCGGCGATGACATTCTGCTGTTTGAGCAGGGGATTTTATTGGCTCTAGAAACTGCCGCCGAAGCTGCCGGCGGCTTTGTGTATGCCGACGTGCATGAGGCGCTCGGCGGCACGGACAAGCGGGACCAGCCCGTGCCGCCGCTCACGGAAGGCGAAATCAAGCCGCTTGCCGCCAAAGCGCAGTGCGAAGCGCTCGTAGACGGACTGCTGGCGTGCGAGCGCCATGCCGAAACCGGGGCGCTGGCACGGATAACCGTCTCCCTGCGCGTCTTTTTCCCAGACACCCATGAGTTTGCCGCGCCGGAGAGCCTGACGCTGACGGCGTTCGATCCCGCCGCCGCCCCGGAAACGCTGACGCTGGATTACGACCTTTACATCGCCTTGCAGTACCGTTTGTGCGTGACCCTGCTGGAGACGCTGGGAGTAAATGTTCCCTGGACTTTTACCACGGACACACTGCAAGCCACGGCGTCCTGGCCCGCTTACACGGCGTTCCTGAAAGGCAAGCGAATGGCGCGGACGCCGGAAACGAAGCTCGGCTACTACGAGCAGGCCATCAAGCATGACCCAGACTTCTTTTTGGCCCTTTACAACAGCGCCATGCTGTATAAAACGCAGACCGATTATTCTATGGCCCGCAAGCGCCTTTCCCGCGCGGCGGCTGTGACGGACAATTCTGTGGATTTAGGCGACGTTTATTTTGAGCTGGGGCTGGCGTCCATCTACTTAGGCGATCCCAAAACCGCCCGAAACTTCTGGCAGAAGGCCGAAGAATACACGCCCGACAACCCGGCGCTTTTGGTCAACATGGCGGGAACGTATGAGCAGGAAGAAAACTGGACGGAAGCCATTCGTTTGAATGAACTCGCCCTGGAAAAGTCCCCCGACTACCACAAAGCCGTGGTGAGTTTGGGCCGCCTGCACGCGATGTTCGGGCGTTTGGACGAAGCAATCCCGCTCTATGAACGCGCACTCGAGCTTGACCCCGAAGACGCCCTGCGCCGCTCGGTTCTCGGCGGCTGTTATTTAGCGGCAGGGCGCACTGACGACGCCCGCAACCAATTTGCACAGGCCGTGGCGCTCGCCCCGGACAGCGGCCCCGGCCTGTACGCCGCCCAGGAGCTGCAAAAGCTGGGCGTGAACCCATCGGGAGAAAACGAACCGAAAAAGAAACGCTGGGGGTTATTTTGAGGCCAAGCAATGCGGATGCGCTGAAACAGTGCATTGAAGATGCTTTTGGGAACACGGTCTATCCCGGCGACGCGCACATTGCGACTAACCCGGAACACTGCGATGAATGCAGCGAAACCGATGCCTTCTTTCGGGGTCGGCATTGGCAGGAGCTATCAGGGCCGGATCAAGAGCTGCAAACGGGATGGGGCGGCTTGTCCTTTTTGTCGCCGCCTGCCTGGCGCTACTTCATGCCGGCGTACCTGCTAGCCGGCATCGGCGACGGCGAATACGCCGAGGATGCGGCACAGTCAGCACTTTTTGCGCTGTCACCGAGCAAGGGCGATCTCGCCGAGTATTTTCAGGAGCGTGCGTCAGGTTTCTCTCCGGCCCAGCAAAAATGCCTTGCCGCCTACGCCGCCGCGTTCAGCGACATGGAGCCGGAAGACGACACCTGCCAAGCCGCTGCCGCTTATTGGAAGGAAAAATCTGCTACTTCTTGATGATCCGGTCCTTGCTTCGGTCTTCTTTGGGAGCGGCTTTGCGGACGCGCTGCGCCCGGTCACGCTGCTTGGCCCGCGAAAGCGGTGACCCGGAATTGGACGAAGACTCGACGGACGGGGTCGAAAGCGCGGCACGCTTCAGCCGGGCATGGTTCTTTTGCTCGATTTCGGCGGCATAAACCGCCGACACTTCCGCACCGAGCAGCAAAATCATCATGGAATAGTAAATCCACAGCACAAACGCAATCAAGTTGCCTAAGTCGCCGTAGACCGACTGTTTGGGGTTCAGCAGAAAGACCGACAAGCCTTTTTTGGCAATCTCAAAAGCAATCGCCGCCGCCGCGCCGCCAATCAGCGCCGACTTCCAGGAAATGTTTGCGGACGGCGACGGCAGATACTTGTAAATGACGGCATACATCAGGCCGCTGACGGCTACCGCGCCGAGTTCTACCAGGCCGGACTCAATCGCCCCCTCAAAGGGAATCGCATGGGCAAAGGGACCGGCGGAGATTGCCGTGGACAAAGCTGTGACGCTGAGCGACAGCACCAGCAGCAGGCCTGCGCCGACAAGCAGGCCGAGCGCGACCCCGCGCAGGACAAACCAATTTCGTTTTTCTTTTGTTTCCCAAGCCGCATTCATGGCGGTCGAGCCGTTGACGAAAATCTGGATTGCGGCCCAGACGATGCCCAGAAAGCCGACAATGCCGGCGATTCCATGCCCGTTGATGATGTTCATCAGCGTCGGCCCCGCCCCGCCGTGACCATCGGAGATATGGGCCTGGTCCATAAAATGAGAGACTTCCGTGCTTGCAGCTCCCGGCAGAACACGGGTCGCCAGCAAAGTTCTAATCTGCACAACGGCTTCGTTGGGATTATGGGCGTAAACAAGCCCTAGCCCCCACAAGCCGACTAAAAGCAGCGGGACAAGGGCCAGCACCAGAAAAAAGGCCAGGCCGGCGGCCAGCAGGCCGCCGTTGTCCCGGCCAAACCGGGCGAACACATCCATCGTGAACTTCACAAGAAAGATGCGCTCAATACGCGCGAGGGTTGTTTTCAAGAAGTTCATAAAATTAGCCGGGCCGGACCTGGACGGTTGCCGGATCGGAAGCTGGGCTGCCGGAAACATCAAGCTGGGTTGCCGTGACGGTAAAGACCGTGTCGCGGTTTGCCCCAAAGACCGATTTAATTTGGAGCGGGAAATCATCCGCTTCCCATTCCCCGTCTTTGCCGACGGAAATGTCTTTGCTGCCGCTCTGGCCGGTGACCGGCAGGATGCCGCCCAGTGCTTTGCTGGTATAGGTGATTGCGACCCGGACCGTAGAATTGGGCTGGGCGCGGCCTTTGACGGTCAGCGGCGCCGTTTCATCCACATAATCGTTAGGCTTCGGCGAGGTGATTCGCGGCGTGGGCGGCGGTCCGGCGGCGATGGTCAGGGCAGTGTTCAAGCTTTTCGTGATCGCCGTGCCGTCGCGGGCCACAAAGCGGGCCAGCACCGGCGCATCTTCAACATTGTCGCCGGGTTTCGCCGTGTACTCGGCACTGTAAGTGCCTGGGTCGGTTTCCTTCATTTGCAGGTTCTTGATCAGGTTCCCGACCGTGACATGCGCTTTGCCGCCGGGCGTCGCGCTCAAACTAAAGATCACCGTCGCCCCGGCCCCAATCGTCTGGCCGGAAGGCTCATTGGTCGTGAACGACCGGACAAGGCTGCTGGTAGAAACCTGAAAAGCCCAGCGTGTTGTCGCGGTGTTCCCTGCCCGGTCGGTGGCGCTGACGCTGACCGTGTGCGGACCGGCGGCCAGCGCAGCGGAAGGCTTGTAAGTAAACAGCGTACTGGTAGTCTCAGTGTCTGCGGTCACATTCTGGCCGTCCACGGCGAGGCGCGTGGCGGCGGGGTTGACGCCTGTTCCCGGCCCGTCCGCCAAAGCTGCATAAATCAGCGGCCGGTCGCTTTCCACGACGGCGTTCTGGGCCGGGCCAAAGTCCGTGATTTTCGGCGGCTGGGTGTCAATGGTCAATGTTCCCGGCGCTTGAATAAGGGCGCTTTGAACGCCGCCGGCAACGAGCCGCCCCAGCACAGACGCATTCGAGGCAAAAGCGTTTTTGACGATGACATAAGAGCCGACATATACGCCCGGCGACGTTTCGTGCATGAGTACGGTATCCACGACGCCGGGAATGGCAAACGCCCCTTTGCCGCCGGGCGTGCCGCTGAGGGTCGCTTTTAAGACATCGCCCGCCCGCAAGGGCCGGCGGGCGTCATCGGTGAATGAAGTCACTTCAACGGTGGAAACATTGCCCGTGAGAACTCCGGCGTTCGGGTCTGCCGCCGGCGCCGCTGCCGGTGCCGGGGCAGTTCCCGGCGGCGTCGGGTTTGGATTAGACGCCGTAGAAACAGCGACCCCGTAGCCTAAGCTGTTACCGGGATTGGTGCGGATAACAACTGTTTCATAGGGCTTGATGTCGGAAAGCGCAACTGGGCTGCCGTCAAACGTGACCGGCGCATTGGGTACCAGCTCAATCGCCCGCCCGCTGTCCAGGGTCAGCGCCGCGTTTCCGTTCGGCAGATGTCCGATGCTGACAATGGTTCCCTTTACCTGCCCGAATGTTGCCGTAACCACGGTGGCGACGCCGTTGTCGCCGCGCTGCACCGTCACCTGATCGCCGGGCTTGATGTCCTCCAGTGGCACTTCAATGGCCGCTTTGTCGGTCACGGACCGCAGAATAATGGTCGAGTCCGCCAGCGGGACGGTTGTATTCGCGCCGCCGACCCGCAGCGTGATCTGCGTCGGCGTGGTGTTCAGGTACAGCCCGGTCACTTCCCCGTGAAGGGTCGTGTTCCCCGGCACGACCGGCAGCGCGGCGAGGTGCGGGTCTATGGTCTGGATTGTGACCGTGCTGAGGGCCGGGTTCCAGGCGACCGAAGCGCCAAGCGACTCCGAGATAAAGCGCAGCGGAACCAGCGTCGTTCCGTGGATCAGCTCCGCCGAAACAGGAAGCGTCTGCGGCTGGCCGTTGACAGTGGCCGTCAGCGCCCCCACCGGCAGGATAATCGCCGTCGCGCCTTTCTGGCCGTAGACGGTCTGCGACGCTTTATCAAATTTGACGGTCGCGCCAAGTGCCTCAAAGATGCCGCGCATCGGCACAAGCGTTGAGCCTTTGATTTGCATGGGCGGCGTGCCGGTGAAAGCTAAAGGCGTCCCGTTCAGCACGACTTTAATGGGTGGCTGCTGGGCATAACTGCTGACCGGCAGCGCCAGCAGAGAGGCAAAAGCAATCTGCGTTTTTGTTCGTGTTTTCATCAGTGATCTGAGTTTATCCCGCACCTTAGTTTATCCTGTTGGCGGGTGTCCTAAACGGGAAGCGTCCGGTTCGGGTACAATGGTTCCGCCGGGAACCATTTTGCTGGGAATAACTTTTATGACGCTTGATTTGATCATTGTCGGGGCCGGGCCAATCGGCCTTGCGGCAGCCTGCGCGGCCCAGGATGCCGGCCTGAACTTCCTCATTTTGGACAAGGCCGGCCCGTGCCAAAGCCTTGTCGAGTATGCCCCTCGGCAGAGCTTTTACTCACCCGCGTCGGAACTGGAAGTCGGGGGAATTCCCTTCCCGATGGCTGCCGACGAAAAGCCGCGCCGGGAAGACGCACTGGCATATTACCGTGCCGTCATCACGAGCCGCCGCCTGCCGCTGCAAACCTGGGAGCGCGTTACGTCCGTTCACAAAGACGGCGACACGTTCACGGTACAAACCGTCCAGCAGCCCGACCTCGCCTGGACCAAGACCTACACGGCCCGGTTCGCCCTCATTGTCAACGGTGTTTGGGACCAGCCGCGCTCGCTCCGCATTCCCGGCGTGGACCTGCACAAAGTTTCCACGCATTATTTGGACCCGACCCCGTTTTTAAGCAAAGACTGCCTGACCATCGGCGGCGGCAACTCCGCCGCCGAAGTCGCCATGTCGCTTGCCCGTGCCGGGGCAAAATCGCGCTTGGCGATGATTGAGCCGTCGTTTGACGCCTGCAACCTGCGCCCCTTTGTGCTGCGCGAGATAATGATCCTCGTGGAAGAAAAGAAAATTGAAGTTTCTTTTGAGACGGAAGCGACTGAAATCACGCCCGCCGAAGTCTGCCTGAAGTCCCGCACGGGCGGCAGCCTTCAAAGCATCCCGAACGACTTTGTTTTTATTTTGATCGGTCAGAACCCGGACATCCCGTTCTTAGAGAACGCGGGCGTCGCCATCAATCCCGACGACCAGCGGCCCGTCTACGACCCGGAAACCTTTGAGACCGGCGTTCCGGGATTGTACGTCGCCGGCTCCATCGCCCGCGACCAGCATATCGTCAACGGCCGCCCCAACGCCGTCGGCATTGTGGAGCGGATCGCAGCGCGGGTAAAATGAATGTATGCTTGATACCGACCGGATTGCAGGGGAACTCCGCGAGATCGTTGCGGCATTATCTCAGATGACGGGGCTGACCTCGCAGTGGAGCGGTACTGTCAGGTTGGTGGATGGTGCTGACTTCAAGGGTCAAAAGCCGTTTCAATGCGACATTCTGCTGAACGCGAACTTGACAAATGAAGACTCGCGGTGGCGTACTTTGCTGCACGAAGCGCTCCACTCTTTTTCGCAGGGTTATAACCGAGATGACTTTGAGAGCTTCCGGGGCTGGGAAGAAGGCGTTGTTGAAAAACTACAGCGTCTTCTGCGGCCTGTAGCGCTGTCAGCCCTTACGGTCGTTGTGCCGGAATCTGTCTCCCAAGCTTTAGAAGAGCAACACCTTTACAACGACTATTTGAATGCTCTGTCTGAATTGCAACAAATTTCCGGCCAGCCTGAACAGCAATTTTATATCAACTTGCTTGGTACACCTATTCGGGACCGCCCGGCATCAATTTATGCCTTGTCGCGGCCTTTAACCGGCCAGGTACGCGCTGACTTTTTGCGTTGTTTTTCAAGAGCCAATTCTACCTTGAAGGGAGAAATACGATGGAGCTTACAGCCGCCGAGCAGGAATGCCGAGAACGGATCATCGGCCATGTTTTAACTGCGAGGACACTTGCAGAAATCGCCGAAACCAAACAAATGCTTCAAGACTGGGTTTCGGCACATCCAGACGATCTCGGCGTTGCCGACGGATTTGATCATCTGGCGATGTCTCGCTCGATAGCCGAAAGCCGGGAAGCCGCTCAGAAACAGGCGGAGTAGCGTGAGGTCGCAGCCATGAATAAGCAATGGAAATGGGCCATCAGCATTGTTCTTTTCTGCCTTTTTGCACCGATTGTTCTATTCGTAACCCATATCGCGGTGCGATCTTATGCCGAGAACAGCGGATTTAGAGTCGCATCTCGTTTTCTGGAGGCGCTGCGAAACCACGACTATATAGCGGCTCATGCGTTGATGACTCCGACCGAACAAACTGCAATTTCTATCACTGTGCTCCAGAAGGCACAGGAGCAAATCGAGAAAAAGCACGGCTCCTGGATTTCGCCCGCGACATGCAATGAGCAGCATCCAGATGATGCGCTTGACCGTGCTACCAACTTTTATCCAATGAAAAATGACTGCATCACCTACTTTTACTCAGTCTTGACCGAACACGACGATGAACTAATCATAGTACGGGGTATCCGCACCGATGATGGCTGGCGCGTTTTGGAATATCATTATGATGATCCGGCGTAATTTTAGATAATGCTCCTCATCCAATGGCCTACAATTTTGGCGGCGTTTTTGGCGTCGCTGGTGGAGTTTGTCGAAGCGCTGACCATTGTGCTGGCCGTCGGCGCGGTGCGCGGGTGGCGTCCGGCGATTGCCGGGGCAGGCGCGGCAGCGGCGGCTCTCGCCGTGCTGGTTGCGGCGTTCGGACCGCATTTGGGGCGCTTGGACGCGCATGTCTTTCAATTCATCGTCGGCGTCCTGCTGCTGCTGTTTGGCCTGCGCTGGCTCCGAAAAGCGATACTTCGGGCGGCAGGCGTGATCGCGCTCCATGATGAAGACAAAAAGTTTGCGGAAACCGAAGCGGGCCTGCAAGGCAAAGCGGCTGGGTCGGGCTTTGACGCCGGGGCGGCGTTGGCAGCGTTCAACGGCGTGTTTGTGGAAGGCGTCGAAGTCGTGTTTATCGTGCTGACGCTGGGCGCGGTCGGTCATGCACTGCTGCCGGCGGCGCTGGGAGCAGGCGCGGCAGCGATTTTAGTTGTTTTGCTGGGGCTGGCGGCCCGCAGGCCGCTGTCGAGGGTTCCCGAAAACGCGCTCAAGCTGACGGTTGGGGCGCTGGTATCGGCGTTCGGCACGCTCTGGACCGGCGAAGGCTTGGGTCTCGTCTGGCCGGGCGGCGTCTGGACGCCGCTGCTGCTGTCCGCAGGCTATCTTGGCGTCGCGGCGCTCGGCGTTGCGCTGGCAAAGTCGGTTCGGCAGGGGGCGGCCGCATAAAGATTATTCGCACAATTTTGGAAGAGCTGGTCGGCTTGTTTGTGGATGACTGGGCATTTGCCCTGCTCCTTCTGCTCTGGGTCGGTCTGGTTGCGCTGCCGTTTCGCACAGCGCTGGGGGCATGGGCCGGGCCGATACTCTTCGCAGGACTGGCCGCCCTGGCGCTCCTATTTGTCGTGCGGCGGGCGCGGCGCTGACTGCCGGACAGGGTGTGGAAGCAAGCGCCGGAAACAATCTCGGCCTGTTTTGCATCCGCCGGGAATGATTTCAGGCAAATCTGAGGTATTCTATATTATACTCTACCAGTTACTTCCGCCGCCCGTACCTTAAGGACATTCTCTCGCAATGCAAATCCGCACGATCCAGCACGCCGTTCCCTCGAAAAAAGTGACCAACGACGATATTTTAGAAACGTTCCGCCGCGAAAGCGAGGGCCGCCTTTCTAAATCCGAGATTGACAGACTGGAAAAGCAGGTGCGCGAAACACTCGCCACCGCCGGAACGGAAGTGCGCTACAAGCTTAACACCGGCGAAAAGGCCATTGATTTTGTCCTGGCCGCAGGCCGGCAGGCACTCGCTGACGCCAAAATCGCGCCGGGCGACGTGGACTTCTTGATTTATACCGGCGTCGGCCGGGGCTGGCTGGAGCCGGCGATGGCGAACGTCATCCAGAGCGAGCTGGGAATGCCGAACGCCACCTGCTTTGATATGCTGGACGCCTGCGCGAGCTGGCTGCGCGGGATGCAGATCGGCCACAGCCTGATCCGAAACAAGACCTATAAGTGCGGCATGATCGTCAACTGTGAAAGCAGCCTGGTCCGTTCGTTTTGGTCCAACGAAATCAAAGACGCAAATGACCTGAAGCACCGAGTCGCCCAGTTCACCATCGGCGAAGCGTCGACGGCGACCATTATCACCGACGAGAACCCGAACGACGACTTCCGGTTTTTGTTTAAGAACTTCGGCGAGCATTACAAGCTCTGCATGATCCCGCTGTCCAACATGGCCGACTTCATGCCATCCACGCCCGATGCCCGCTATGCCGACTTTCAGTTCTTTTCCCTGTCTCGTGATTTGGTCGTCACCACGGTGAAGAAGATCGCCGAAACCTACTCGAACGACCCGCATTTCCGCTCCGGCTGCTATGATATTGCCTTCGGCCATGAAGCCAGCCAAAAAGCCAGCGAAGTTCTTGTGAAACATATCGGCCTCCCGCAGGGCGTCTATTACAGCGTCCACCCCCGCTACGGCAACTGCGTCTCGGCGTCGGTCCCGCTCGGCATGAGCTTGGCCCAAAAAGAAGGCCGCCTGCGCCGAGGCGACAAAACGCTCGTCGTCATCGGCAGCGCCGGCGTGTCTGTGGGGCTGGCTTCGTTCACCTACTAACCGATGTTCGAGAACTGTTCGGGTGTCCGCGCATCCGCCGGAACGGGTTTGGCACCGCCGCCGACCGCCTAATTATTGACGTAGGGGCGCTGCTTGCCGCGCCCTCCTTCTTATCTCTCTTATGTCTGCTGTGTTTGCGCCAAAAGAAATATGGAGGGCGCAGCAAGCAGCGCCCCTACAGTACCCGAACCGTTTTGCTTGCTCCTTCCGTTATGTATCGGAAGGAGCTTTTTTCATGCCCGCCCCTAAACGCCGCTTTCTCACGGCGGCCCTCGGCCTTGCCGTTCTTTTCGCGCTTCTCCTGCCGTACCTGCGCCCGCGTCCGACGCCGCGCTACACCGTGACTGACCTCGGCGTCCTGCCTGGCGATACCGTCAGCAGCGCGTCGGGCATCAACAACCACGGCGACATTGTCGGCCTCAGCAGCAAAGACTATGCCACAGCCCAGATTTTCTTTTACCGCAATGGAAAGATGACCAGCGTAGGCCCGTTCAAGTTTGCCGGTGACAATGGCCCGGACATTGCCGACGGCGGCCAAATCAATCACAAGCTGTTTATTGGCAGCGCCACAGCTCAGTCCAGCTATGAGCGAAACCTGCCGCATCATGCCATTCTTTATAGCGGCAGCCGGAAGATCGGCTTCACTTTGCCGCCGGGCTGGACACGGGCGCTGCTGTGCGGCGTGAATGATTCAGGGCAGGTCATCGGCAATTGCTGGCGGCAGGGCATCGGCGTCCACAGCCCAGGCGCGTTTGTTTATGACAGCAAGACGCGCAGGTTTTCGATGCTGCCGACGCCGCCCGGTTTTCAAGGCGGGTTGCTGGGAGGCATCAACAGCCACGGGCAAATCGCCGGTGTTGCCTGGAACCCCGGCTATGACAACAGCCGGGCTGTGCTTTGGAACGCGGGCCAGCCGGTCCTGCTGACAGGGCTGCCCGGAAGGAGCGAGAATGAGGGATTGGGGATCAACAACCGAGGCGAGGTCGTCGGCGCTGCCGGTGCTGAGCCGAACGCGGCGGCGCGGTTTGTCAAGGACTATCCCCAACGCTGGCGGCTTCTTGTGCCATTTTTTCAGAAGCAGTGGGAAAGCCACGCCGTTGTTTACACAGGCGGCCAGGCGCAGGACTTGAACACGCTAATCCCCGCAGACGCCGACTGGACT
>CAXUBO010000013.1:0-36974 GCA_964249345.1 uncultured Armatimonadales bacterium
GGCCAGGCATCTAAACTTGCAAGCGAGAAAAACAAGAAACGCAACTTAGGTTAAATGTAATGTTTTCTTAACATTGCATGGCAAAAAGCAGGGAATAGTGTGAAGGGAACAGTGGGAGCAGACGCTTCATCAACTGCATCCCGGAAAGGAAGGCCGCATGGCATTCTTTGGACAAGACCCCGTTTTCTACGACTTGCTGGAAGCGCAGGCAGACACAGCCCACCGGGCGGCACAGGCATTCCATTCGCTGACCGAGGATTTCAAGCAGGCGGGGCAGATCGCCGAGAATGTTAAGCGTTTGGAGTCGGATGCCGACAACCTGACGCATGATCTGGTCAACAAAGCCGATGCCAAGTTTATCACGCCGCTGGACAAGGGCGACCTGCACGGGCTGTCGCAGGCGCTGGACAACATTACCGACACGCTGGAAGCGGCAGTCGCCCGGATTGCGCTGTACCAAATCACGCAAATTCGTCCCGATCTCGCTCCCATGACCGAGCGCCTGGTGCAGATTACGCAGGCCACCCGCGACGGGGTCGGCTTCCTGCGCCACATGAAAGACCATGAGGCGCTTGCGCCGCTTTTGGTCCGCATTCACAACTTGGAAAATGAGAACGATCAAGCGTACCGCACGGCTTTAGGGCTGCTGCTGAACCAAAGCGGGGCCGACCCAATTCTCGTCATCAAATGGAAAGAAATTTACGACCGCATTGAATTAGTGGCCGATGAATGCGAGCATGTCGCCGACGTTGTCGAAAGTCTGGTGGTAAAATATGCTTAATTTACTCGGCTAGCATCTGCCGATTCTGCTGATTGTCATTGTCGTGTTCGGCCTGCTGTTTGACTTTACGAACGGCTTCCATGACACCGCTAACGCTGTCGCAACAGTCATTTCCACCCGCGTTCTCCCGCCGACGTTCGCGATTGTCCTGTGCGCCGTGCTGAACTTTGCCGGCGCGTTCGTCTCGCAAAAAGTCGCCGGCACCATTGCAAAGGGTCTGATAGACGCTCATGCCGCAACGCAGGAAGTTATTCTGGCCGCGATCATCGGCGCGATTGCCTGGAATATCCTGACCTGGTACTTCGGCATTCCTTCGTCGTCGTCCCATGCCCTCATCGGCGGCCTGGTCGGTGCGACACTGGTTTTCGCCGGAACGCACGAAGTTATCTGGAAAGGCATCGTCAATAAAGTCGTGGTGCCGATGGTTTTGTCCCCGATTTTGGGAGGCGTCCTCGCTTTCGCAATTATGATGCTGCTGTTCGGCCTCTTCGCGAACACCAAGCCCGGCAAAGTCAACGGGCTGTTTTCCTGGCTTCAGCGCTTGTCCGCCGCCGCAGTTGCCTTCAATCACGGCCAGAACGACGCGCAGAAGACTATGGGCGTGATTACGCTGGCGCTGGTCGCGTTCCACCTCCTGCCCGGCGGCAAGCACGTTCAAATCCCCGTCTGGGTCATTATTTCTTGTGCCACGGCGATGGGCCTCGGCACGCTGTCCGGCGGCTGGCGGATCATTAAAACGCTTGGCACAAAGATTATTGACTTGCAGCCGATCAACGGCTTTGCGGCGGAAACGTCGGCCTCTATTGTGCTGGCGACAGCTTCCTACTTTGGGATGCCGGTTTCCACAACGCATATTGTCTGCGGCAGCGTGTTCGGGGTCGGGATCGCGAAGCGGCTGAATGAAGTGCGCTGGCCGGTGGCGCAGCAGATGGTGACGGCCTGGGTCTTAACCCTGCCGGGCGCGGCGCTTGTGGCGGGCCTGAGCTTTTTCCTGATCAGCCTGGGCGGGCATCAAACACCGATGGCAATTCGCTGACGCTGCTTTAAGATCATTGACGCCGCTTTAAGATCATCCGCATCCCAAACTTCGGGCGCAGGGTGATGATCGGCTGCGTGGCGACAATTTGGCCCGGCGCGAGGCGCATTCGCCAAGTTTGGGCGAGCGTCGCGAGCAAGAGCATCTGCTCCATCCAGGCGAACTGCTCGCCGATGCAGACGCGCGGGCCGCCGCCGAAGGGGAAAAAAGAAAACTTCGGACGAGCGGCTTCCGCGTCCGGCGCCCAGCGCTCCGGGTCGAAACGCTCCGGGTTTATCCAAAAGCGCGGGTCATAGTGCATGACGGCTTGCGCGACAAGTACGATGGCCCCGGCGTGCAGCACATACCCGCCCTGCTCTTTGTCAACAGTGTAATCGCTTAAAACGCGGCGTCCGATGACCCAGGCCGGCGAGTACATCCGCAGCGACTCGGCCAGAACGCAGCGCGTGTACGGCAAATCCGGCAGGTCATCGAGCGTAGGTGTCCGGCCTGCCAGCACTGTGTCCAGCTCCGCGTGGAATTTCACTTCGGCGTCCGGGTTCTGCGACAGCAAGTACCACGTCCAGGCGAGGGCGTTCGCCGTGGTCTCATGCCCGGCGAGAAAAATGGTCAAGGCTTCGTCCCGCACCTGCAAATCCGTCATGCGCCCCCCGTCGTCTTCATCTTGCGACAGCAGCAGCATGGACATCAAATCGCCTCGGTCTACGCCCGACGCCCGGTGTTCTTCAATCAGCCGGTAAATCGTGGCATCCAAACGGGCGCGGGCGCGGGTGAACCGGCGGACCGCCGGCAGCGGCAGCCGTTCCAGCAAATCCGCCATCGGCAGCATCAGCAGGTGAAACAAAGAAATGATTTCCGTGACGGCGTTCCCGATCTCGCGGGTTTCTTCTTCCACCTCGGCATTGAAAAGCGTTTTGCCGACAACGGCAAGCGCGAGGTGCATCATCTCTTCCGAGATGTCGCGGGTTTCGCCGTCCTGCCAGTTTCGGCATGTTTTGAGCGCGTACTGAGTCATGTCTTCGGCGTAGGCGGTGATGCGCTGGCGATGAAACGCCGGCTGGATCAATCGCCGCTGGCGCAGGTGGTACGGGTCTTCACTGGTCAGCAGCCCGTCGCCAAGCAGCTTTTTGATCCGCTCTAAGCCGCGTCCCTTTTTGAACTGCTTCTGCCGGGTGACAAAGATGTCTTTGATCAAATCCGGGTGATTGACCAAAAACAGAGGCTGGCGCGTAATCGGCAGCCGCACCACATCCCCGTACCGGGCTGCCTGGCGCAGATACGCGATTGGGTCATGCCGAAACGCAAGCAGCGCCTGGCCGGGAAAGCGCTGGGGCATGAGGGGAACACGCTGGGTCATAAGAAAAGTATACCCGGCGTTTATCTGCGGCTTGCCTGTTTATCTGCGGCCTGCCCGTTAATCTTCGGGCGGTTCGGGTACACTTGGGGTACGCGCTTGTGCGGGCATTGCTGCCGCTCCCCTTTCACGTTACCGTCAGGAACTTTCCATGCTTATTCGTATCGGTTATGACATTATTTTTGACTTTGCCGCGCCTACACCCATGATGCTGCTGCTCAACACCAGCCCGGAAGAGAAGCCCCGGCTGCTGAAGCCGGACGAGCCGCACACCGAGCCGTTCGTGCCGATGACCGAGTTTCGGGACAGCTTCGGCAACCGCTGTCACCGCCTGGTTGCCCCGAAAGGCCGGCTCCGGCTGTTCAACGATACGGTTGTCACCGACAGCGGCGAGCCGGATGTGATGGTCACAGATGCGCCGCAGCACCCGGTTGAAGACCTGCCGAATGAGTGCCTGCAATTTTTATTGGGAAGCCGCTACTGCGAAGTGATGGAAATGCTGCCGGTCGCGTGGGACTTGTTTGGGAAGACGCCGCCGAACGCCGAGCGGGTGCAGGCCATCTGCGACTGGGTCTTCAACAATGTGGAGTTTGGCTACAAGTACGCCCGGCCAACGAAGACGGCCCTGGATGTGTTCCATGAGCGGCGCGGCGTCTGCCGTGACTTCACGCACCTGGCGGTGACACTTTGCCGGTGCATGAACATCCCGACGCGCTACTGCAACGGGTATATGGGGGACATTGGGGTTCCCGAAAGTCCGGACCCAATGGATTTCAATGCCTGGATGGAAGTGTATCTCGGCGGCCAGTGGCGGATGTACGACCCGCGCCACAACACGCCGCGCATTGGGCGCATTGTTCTGGCGCGGGGCAGGGATGCGGTGGATGTCGCCATGACCACCGCCTTCGGCGCGAACACGCTGGTTCAGTTTACGGTAATTACGGAGGAAGTGGCAGAAGTTTAGAAGCGGCGGAAGTTTAGGAGATCGTTGCACCGGCACTGGCCTAGCCGGGCTAACGCAGCAAAGAAAGTGCCTCCGGCACTGAAGACAAAAATAAGCCTAACGTCGGTGGCATTCAGTCCCGTAGGGACTTTCATTCCAAAGTAGACCGGCACTGCAATGGCAGACCTGGAAGGCTTTCAGTGCCGGTGCCTCCTTCTGTCACTGCGCTTTTGTCACTTCCCCCACGGCGGGTTAGCGGCCAGGTTGTTGACGCCGGGGTACTGCGGAGAGCCGTTAGCCTGCTGCGTTCCGGTGGTTCCCACAAAAACCGTGACAGTTTTCGCTTTGTTGTCCCGCAGCAAAATCGTCGGCGTTTCTTCCACACCGAGCGCGTCGGCGAACTTCGTATCGGCCTGAAGCTGGGACTGGCCCTGTCCGGCGCTGAACGCGGCCTTGAACTTGCTCTCGTTTAACCCCGCCTGCGCGGCATAGCCGCCGTAAAAGCCCGTTTCCAGATCGTCTTGATGCGTATAAAGAAGATCGTACATCGGCCAGAACTTGCCGGACTGAGCCGCAATCAGAGACGCCTGCCCGGCAGGAATGGCCCACTGATGAATGGAAGGAATGGGGCGGTGCAGGAACAGCAGATTGACCTGGGCCGGATATTTCTTCAGCACTGATTCGATGACCGGGTAAACTTTGCCGCACTGCGGGCATTGGAAATCTCCAAACTCCGCAATCGTGTAAGGTGCATTCGCCGCGCCGCGTGCCGGCGCGGCGGCATGGGCCACAATCTGCGGCCATTTCGCTTCCAGCATCGCCGTGTTGAGGGTGGGCGCGGGCTTCGGCTGAGGCGGCCTGCCGGGAATTGTCTCGCCGCCGCTGCCGCCGGCGGTCTTGATCCAGTAGAACAAGCCGCCCAGCAAGGCCAGCCAGACCACCAGCAGGACCACTTTCTTCCCGCTGCCGCTTTTCCGCTGTGTGACGCCGTCAGCCATGTATTTTTTGTCTTTCCATACTTTGTTCCAGGCTCTGCCGGCGTCCCGCTCCCCATTCCGCGACTGCGACGCAGAAAAAAAGCGTCATCACAATCGCCGAGGACCGGCACCAGATGCAGAACGCGCCGATTTCGGCATGGGCGATCCATTGCAGGAACCAGGAGTAGCCGGCGCCTCCGGCGCTGATCAGCAGGGTGAGATGAAGCAGCCGTCGGCTCAGTTTCGCATTTTCCGTGCCAAGTCGAAGCATGGCAAGAGACAGCAGCAGCACATATCCAATCAGCCCCAGCAGCGCCACAGGCACATGATGGACTATCATTAAATCCAGGTGGGACCAGCGGCTGGCACTGACGATCTCGCAGCCGCCGTCCGCGCTGCACGGCACGTCCCGCTTGGTCTGGTCCGCCCACCAAAGCGTTCCCGCGATGCCGGCCCCGGCAAACGC
Source organism: uncultured Armatimonadales bacterium (assembly GCA_964249345.1). GTDB lineage: Bacteria > Armatimonadota > Armatimonadia > Armatimonadales > Capsulimonadaceae > JANXMY01. Next base: position 5,558 of record CAXUBO010000013.1, read on the forward strand.
CAGAAACGCTTCGGCGGCCCCGAACAGGGTGTGAGACGGCACACGGCGGCTTTGGGCAACGCTGGACATACTGTATTATAGCGCGAGGGACGCCGAAACGCAAGTGATCGCCGAAGAAGCCCTCCCGCCCCCACTCCTGTTTAAGCGGGCCGGGAGCCGGAATTTAAGACCGGAGTTTAAGAAGCGTCGGCTAGGGTTCTTTTCCGGCTCCCCCATTATTGGGGGCCGGGGGGACTATCTCTGAGCGCCGTAAACACAACAAGCAGCAGCAAAAGGGGCATTTGAAACAGCGTGGACAACTGCTCGTACTCGTGGTGCATTTGATCGAACGCCGCCATTTGGCCCTGCGCCTGGGCATGGTCCATCGCCGGGGTCAGGCCAAACGCCAGACACAGCGTGGACGCCAGCAGCACAAGCGTTGTCCCCAAACACGCGCCCGTCCAGCGGCGGGACGAGCGAGGCAGCAGCAGCAGGTTGGCCGCCAGCAGCACGGCGGCGCAGGCAAGATCGAGAAAGCAAAACAAGCGCAGGCTGCCGCCGACCACCGCCCCCGCCAGCGCATTCTGCTGCGGCAGATTGCCGGCCAGTGCCGGAGCCGTGCGCGTCACATGGAACGCCGTCGGCGCGACCAGTGCGCCGATTGCCACCAGCCCGCCCAGCCACAGCGCCAGCGCCAGCAGATGCAGGGCACGCAGGGCGACGAGCAGAAGCGGCCTGAAAGCTGTTGACTGCGCTGCCGGACGTGTTTGAGTATTCATCGCAAAGTTTTTATTTCATCTTGCAAAATCTGCGTGGGACATGCTATAATACCCTCAAATTGAAGCGGACAGTTAGCGTAGCGGTAGCGCACTTCCTTCACACGGAAGGGGTCAGGGGTTCGAATCCCTTACTGTCCATTTTCCTGTTTATTTTCCTGTCTGCTTTCTTTGACCTTATTCTTCTGGTGGTACTCCAAGCCCAGAGCAGGCTCACAGGAAACAGCATACATCCTCACATTGATACCATCTTATTATTGACACTATTTTATTGAAGATATTCTGCGGACCAGGAGAAAAGCGATGACACCGTCGCAGAAGACTTGCCCGGCGTGCAAGCTGCCCGCACGGATTTATGCCACCGCGTGCGAGAATTGCGGCCATGTGTTTCGGACCCAGTTTATGCCGCCCGTGGATCAAACGCAGGTTCTTCCGCCTCTGCCTGAAAGCCACTTTCTGCCGAACCTGACGCGGCGAAAGAAGAAAACGGTTTCCACAGCAGTTCTCGCGGCAGCCGGCATTTTCGTGGTTGCCGCACTGCTGACTGCTTTCTCGTTTGCGCGGCATCATGCCAAGCAAAGCGTTTCTGCCGCGCGAGTCAGCGGTGGCGACCGCAGCGATAGTTCCTGGAACACGCCGGGGCATCTGGTTCACATCGTAGACGCGGAAACGCTCGTGCCGATGTGCAGCCCGCAGCATGTGCTGGAAACACTGGGCGCACCTCTGCAAAACGTCAATGATATTTGGAGTTATCCGGCAGACGACGGCGCGGTGGTCGGCGTCAAGTTCGCGGGCGGCGAAAGCACCAAGTACGTTCAGGGAATCGTCATTTTGGACAACAGCGGAAACTTGATTTGGGAGAAAACCCCTCACCTCTGGAAGTCCATGCCGATCATCAAAGCTTCAGGCCGCAAACACGCTTTGCCGCTCAGAACGCTGGAAAGATACTTGAATTATATCACTCGTTAGACTGCATCTTACTTGCAGGGTTAGACTTTCCTGCTATCGCGACAAAAAGCTGGGGATCATTACGATCCCCGGCTTTTTTGCCCGAGCTTGAGGAACATCACAAAATGAACAGCAGATGCCGCCGATGAAAGTACCAATCCGACTGCGACGGGGGCGCAAAGACGCAGCCCAAACGGTTCTTGATCCAATCAGCCAAAACATTGACGCGGTAGTGGCGCTTCATGCGTTCGCCGAGCAGCAGGTGGACACGCATCAGCGCACGGTGGAGTCGCTGACGGCGTGGCTGGGGCGTCCGCAGTTCTTTTACGGCATTCTGGTCGGCGCAGGTTTGTGGATGGGAGTGAATGCCGCCGCGCCGCTGCTGCACCTGCCGCGCTTTGACGACCCGCCGTTTGCCTGGCTGCAAGGTGCCATCGGTTTGGGGGCGCTTTTGATGACCTCGGTAATTTTGATCACGCAGAACCGGCAGGGAAAGCTTGCGGAGCGGCGGGAGCAGCTTGAGCTTCAAATGAGCCTGCTGTCCGAGCAGCGCACGGCGAAGATCATTGACCTGCTGGAAGAGCTGCGCCGCGATTTGCCGAGCGTCAAGAACCGCGTTGATTTGGAAGCCGAGGCGCTGACAAAAACGGTGAACCCGCATGAAGTATTAGCCACATTTGAGAGCCGGCTGGAAGAAACGCTGGAATCGGTCGGAACATCGGAAGAAGCGTCGCGCCTGGTCACGGAGCAAATAGACGCAGCCGCCTTAGAAACTCAGGGGGACATCGAAAGGGCCAAGCTTGGCAGCAGCCCGGAAAGCACTTAGGTACGTCATGGCGGACACAGATAAAGCGGAAAGAAACGAGCCGAACGGAGCCGAAGAAAATCGTGAGTTTTCCGAGGAAGTGCGCCAAGGCGCAGAAGGACTGCGCCGGGAGGCCGAGACGGACCGCGAAGAAGCCGAAGACGAACGCCAAACCGAGGAAGCGGAGCGCACCGGCGAAGAAGTACGCCGCACGACAGCTGAGGTACGTCGCACGGAGTCGGAAGCCTTGCGGCGAGCGGAAGAAGAGTACCGGCGCTCCGCCGAAGCGCTGCGGCAGGCCATGGAAGAGGCTCGCCAATTTACAGAAGAGGCCCGTCAAGTGGGAGAAGTGCTGCGGGAGGCGGCGGAAGAAGTGCGGGCGGCGGCGGAAGATTCGCGCCAAATCGCGGCGGAAGTCCGTACCAGCCTGCTGGAGCTGCTGGAACGGCTCGGCGCGGCAGGCACCCGCTTCTCTTAACTCGTTTTCTCTTAACTCGTTTCCGCCAAATCGAAATCCACTTCAAACGTCCGCCGCCAGGGCAGGCGGATGCTGCCGGGCGCGATTTGCAAGCGGACGCCGATGCCGCGCCCTTGAAGCGCCCGCAGGTGTTCACTCAGGCGTGTTTCAATAAACGCGCAAAGCTGCGCTTGTTCTTGAGCGCTATCGGGATTGGGTTCACGCCGGCCCCACAGGCGCTCGGCTTCGTCCCGCGCTTCGCGGCGCACGACGGCCTGATAAGCCCAGTCTTCCAAAAAACGATGCGCGAGAAACTTTTGCTGGGCTGCCGCACGGTTTGGGTCACCGTCAATGAGGCCCGCGCAGAACGCTTGCGCGATGACGACGCCCAGCGTGTTCCCCGCCGTATTCCACGCCCCGTAAGCTGCTAATCGTGCCAAATCAAGCCGCGCAGGTTCCAGCAGCAGGGACATCAGCAGCGGGTCGGAGCCGTTTGGGTAGGCGACATCAGCCAGGGCGATGGAAGCGCCCTGCGCCTGGGCGTCGGCAAGCGCGGCAAGAAAGCCGAGATATTCGGGGATGCGGCTCACGCGGTCTTCTTCTAAATACTCCGGCTGGTAAGCATTACGGCCCGGCACAGGCGTAGCGACGCCCAGCACCAAGTCGCAGTCTAAGAAGCTCTCGGCAAGCGTCCCGCCGCAGGCGCGTATCTGGCCTTCAACGGTCTCGCAGACCGGGCGATCTTCATAGGGCGCGACCAACTGCTCGCCGCCGGCATGGCTGTAGACGACAAAGACGCGCGGCGTTTTTTCGGATCGCTCCATAAGAAGCTTTGCGAGAAGCGCCGAGCCGACTTCATCCGCGCCGGGGTGCATCAGCACGCGGCCTGAAAGGGCCGGGCCAGTCAGCGCAGGCCAGCCGGACAGCCACGCCCGCTCCCGCGAGGGAAATCCATAAAGGCTGGTGTCGTCGGATGTCAGCCGCAGCGATGCAACCTGCCCCCGCGCCGCCAAATCCAGCAGGCCCAAATTGACCGTGTGGTTCCGCAGACGCCGCGTGAGCCAGTCTGCCTTGAGGTCCGGCGGCAGCCGCCGTTCCAGCTCAGAGAGTTCTTCTAAATCTCCTAATTCGCCGCGCTCTGCTTGATGGGCCAGACGTGCATAGCGGTAGAACGTGGTCCCCCACTCGGCCCAATACTCCGGCTCTTCCACAGCGTCGTCGGCATTAGAAACGCGGGTGATCAGCGAGAACGCATGAACCGGGCAGTGTGGGTTAATCTCGCCCAGCAGGCGCAGGCGCGAAAGAACATCCGCCGCGCTGTCCTCCGAAATACGCGAAGCGATCAGATTGCCGAATCCGAGATATTCGCAGGAGACAACCGCCGCGTCCGCCATTTTCGCCGTTTCCTGAAGCCACATCCTCACAGCGTTCACGTCGGCAGGAACGCGCTGCAAGCCGCGACTTTCGGTGGGCGGCAGCAGAACGTCCGCCCCTCCGATAGCGCCGAGCATCTGCGGGTAGCGCGTATTAACAGGCCGCTCATCCAGTGGCAGCAATGCGATTGTCAGCGTGTCGGTCATTTTGGCGTTTTGCTCATTTCATCCGCCTGTGCCTGCGCTTCCGACAGTGATGGGACATTGAAGACGCGGCGGAGGCTGTCTTCGACTTCCGTGCCGACTTCATACAATGACCAGGCTCCACTAGACTTGTCCACCCGGTACTGCGTCCCGAACCGCTGGGGCCGTCCGATGTTCATCAGAAAGCGGTCTTCGCTTGCCGCCGCCAGCCATTTGGCCTGTTCGACCCCCAAGCTGATAGCAGCAATGCAGAACTCATGGGCCAATAAATAGTCGTCCGTGTTCGGGGAGTGCTGCAAAATCATGGCAGCATGGTAGAAGTCCATGCCCGTCTTCAGCGCCTGACCATGATAAAACTGCTTGACCCGCCCTAGACGCGCCGCATCACGCGGCCTGACTGCGTCCCAGTCAATTGACGGCTCGGTGCGGTCTGACTGGTCTTCGGCGAACATACGCGCTAGCTCCGTGCTGACCTCAGCGGCGGACAGGGCGAGGGGTTCAACGGCTTTTGTCACAGTCACCGACTGCGTTTTACTGGCCTCAGTAACGTCTGCCGACTGTTCCGCTTCCAGGAGTGCGCGAAAGACTTTCTCGCTGACGAACAGCGGGCAGCCAGTCCGAACGGCGACGTTCAGCGCGTCGCTTGGACGCATATCCACTTCCTGCACCGCGCCGCCGGCTCGCACGCTGACCAGGGCGTAGAATGTCTCGTTTCGAATGTCTCTGATGCAGACTTCTTCCACAGCCCCGCCCGCTGTCGACACTGCTGCCAGCAGCGCGTCATAAGTGCCGGGGCGGTCGGGAGCATACTCTTGAAGGCCAGCCGCAAGGGCCTGCGCTTCGCATTTGCCGATATAAATCTTCACTTGGCGCTCGGCTTCGTCTTGAAGCGTCGCCATTTGAGTCGTGACGGCGTTTTCTTTGATTGTCGTCACGCTGACAATTTTGACGGCAACTTTCTCTGACATGGCTTCCTCCGGTCGTTTTTCCATGACTACGAAATGCTCCTCTTCATTAATCGCCGCAAAGCCTAAACGCTCGTACAGACGCCGCGCCTGCGGGTTGGCTTTCAGGACGCGCAGGCGGACAGGCAGATGGTGTGCCTGTCCTTCCGCGAGCAACCTTTCAAGGATATGTGAGCCGTATCCTTGACGCTGCGACTCCGGCAGAAGATACAAACCTGATAGGTAAATATGATCTGGGGTATATCGCACAATCAACGTCCCGATGGGCCGACCTTCGGCTTCTATGATTTGATACGCCCCAGCGGCGAACTCTTCCTGCTGGCGCTGGCGCTGTAAGGACTCGTTCCAGCCCCAAGTAGCGTCAACATACGCCTCCATTGATGCTTTCCATACATGGAACGCAAACTCGGCGTCGGCAGTTCTCGCAGGCCGCAGCGTCATGGCTTTTCTCCTTCTACTATCTCATTGCAAGCGATGCCGCGCCGATGAGGGAAGCGTTCGGACCGAGCGCGGCCGGCACAACTGGGCATAAGGCTGGGCCGGGAAGCGCGTGGCGGGCGAGAATGCGCCGGGCGGGGTCCAGCAGGCGGTCGCCGAGCGCGGCTAAACCGCCGCCGATGACGATTAAGTCCGGGTCAAGCACGTTGGCAAGGCTGACCAAGCCCCAGCCCAGATATTCGCCGGTGCGGGTGACGGCGAGCGCGGCAGGGCTTTCGGGGTGCTGATGCGCTTCGGCGGCAATGGCTTTGCCGGTGATGTCGCCGCCAAAGCCGCTCATCTCACGGTAGGTTTGGACCAAGCCAGGGCCGCTCGCGAACTCTTCCAAAGTACGGCGCGGCATGGCCTTGCCCAGTGTCAGCAGCAGGTGGCCGAACTCTGCGCCGGTCCAGTGGGCGCCGTGATGCAGGCGGCCATTCAAGAGCAGCGCCCCGCCGACGCCGGTGCCGAGGGCAAGGTAAATTACTGTGGCTAAGTTTTGGCCTGCGCCGAAACGGTGTTCGCCGACAGCCAGGGCATTGACATCGTTGTCCACACAGCAGGGCAGGCCAAACTGCGCTTCAAACGCGGCTTTGACATTCGTTCCGGCCCAGCCCGGCAGCAGCGAAGTTGCCGACGCGATCACGCCTAACTCAGCGTTGACTTGCCCGCCGGTGCCAATGCCGATGGCAGCAAGCGGCTCGGCGCGAAATTCGGCAGCAAGATCAAGCGCGGCATCTAAAATTGACGTGCCGCCGGATAGCGGCGTCGGACGCCGGGATTGGCGCAGAACTTCGCCGGTCTCCGTGACCAGGGCGCAGGCGGTTTTCGTGCCGCCGATGTCGATTCCTAAGTACAGGCTCATGGGTTCTGGATGGCTTGGAGAAACCGCTGCGTGATCTGCTGGGGGCGCGTGATGGCCCCGCCGACAACCACCGCCGAGGCTCCGGCATCAAGCGCGGCGCGGGCCTGCTCCGGCGTCGCAATCCGGCCTTCAGCGATCAGGGGAATTGTCAGAACAGCGGCGAGGCGGCGCACTAGGTCCAAATCAGGCGCTTCGGATTGGAGGCTGTACGGCGTGTAGCCGGACATGGTTGTGGAAACAAAGTCCGCGCCGGCGTCCTGCGCCGCCAGCGCTTCATCATAAGTAGAAATGTCGGCCAAGACAAGCCTGCCGGTGGCGTCTTTGATGCGCTGAACAAACGACGCAAGCGTTCCTTCGGGGTGCGGGCGGGCTGTCGCGTCCAAAGCGATCATGTCCGCTCCGGCCTCACCCACGGCTACGGCATCGGCAAGCGTCGGCGTGATATACACGTCAAAACCGGCAACGTCTACTTTGTAAAGGCCAATGAGAGGCAGGGAAGAAGCCGCGCGAATAGCCGCAATGTCGGCGGGGCTGTTAGCACGAATGCCGGCCGCTCCGCCTTGTTCTGCCGCAATCGCCAGACGGGCCATAATGTCCGCGCCAAACAGGGGCTCACCGGGCAGCGCCTGGCAGGAAACAATCAAGCCGCCCCGTAGTTTTGCCGCGATTTCTGTCGTGGTCATGGGGCGAGTTTACCGGGGGAACGGGAAGTTTGTCAAGAACCTGACTACGATTCCGGCAGGTCCGCACCGATGCGAAGGTCGTTGCCGCTGGCGGAAACGGCTTCCAAAGACTTGGCCTTAACGTCTTCGGGAACCTGACTTTTCGCGATGTCGCCCAGCGACAGCATCCCGATTAGCCGCCCGCTTTCGACAACGGGGACCCGGCGGATTTGGCGGGCGTTCATCAGGTGCAGGGCTTCGCCGATGGGCAGGTCGCGCGGAACCGTGTCCGGCTGGACCGACATGCACTCGCGGATTTGTGTTTCCGGGCCGTGGCCGGACGCAACCGCCTGAACCACAATGTCTCGGTCGGTCACGACGCCGACAAGCGAGTCCATGCCGTCTAAAATTGGGATAATTCCGTAGTCATGGTCGCGCATCAATTTTGCCGCTTTTTGGATGGTATCGGTTGGTTTCAGCGCTTCGGGGTACTCCGTCATCAAATCTTGAACAATCATGTGATTGGCCTCCAGGCGTTTTGTGTCTACTTCTACCCATAGTGCGATAAGCGTTAAGCGTCTTTCGAGTGCGGCTGCGTTTGCGTCGTCAGCGATGCCGTAATCTCGAACAAGCCCAAGCCGAGCAGCGCAAGACGAACCGGGCGCGGCTCATCGGCAAGAACGCCTGCCGCCAGGCACAGCGTCAGGCCGCTGGTTCCGTCTAGAGCCAGATGCGCGGGCATCGGCAGGACCTTGACCGCGCCCAGCTCGTAGCGCGTCAGCAGACTATAAACAAGCGTCGCCAGCGCCGAGCCGGTCAAGAGGCGCGTCACGGCCCTGTCCCAGCCGAGCGCACGCGGCAGAACGCACAAAAAAGCGACAGAAGAATAATCCAAGACGCCATGAACTTGGGTGGAAAAGAGTTTCATAGTGACGTTTGTACCCACGGAAGCCGTTCGGCCCTGCATCTGGTATACTAATTCTTCTATGGCTGCTGCAATTTCCGACCGGGTGCTGACGCAATTTGAAGAGGTGGTTTCGGTGCTGACCGCCACGCCCGGCGCGGCGGCGTGGCAGGCGCGGGAACCCGGCAGCGGGCGGCAGGTACTGATCAAGCGGCTGGTTGGGGACGCCGCGAAGACGCGGGCAACGCAGGCGCTGGCCTTGCAGCATCCGCGCATTGTTCCAACCCGGCGCTGGCTGCGGGACGGCGACGGCTTTTATGTGATTCGGGACTGGGTGCCGGGGCGCAATTTGCGCCTGGCCCTGGCCGATTCGTCTCAGCGGGCCTTTGACCGCCTCCACGCCCGGCTGCTGCCGCTGCTGGAGGCTCTGGATTACGCGCATAGTGCCGGACTCACGCACGGCGCGGTGACGGCGGAGAATGTGCTGGCCGGGGAGCAGTTTCCGGATTTTTCGCTGCTGTCTGATTTTGCAGAAGCGCGGACACCGGGCGAGACCGTGCCGCGCCGGGACCTCGCGCAGCTCTGCCGCCTGTACGCCCAGTTCCTGCCGGCGCGGCCCGCCCACGACGAAGCCGGGACAGCGGCGCGGGTGCGTCTTCTGCGGAACCTTCAGGAAACCGAGGAAACCACGCAGTCCGCCGAAGAGCTGCGCTACAAGCTGGATGCCATCGCCCGTATGGCGGCGCTGCTGGGCTTCAATGCCGATGCGCTGGAAGCCGAGGCAAGCTCGCCGAGATTAGGGTCTCGCTTGGTTTGCGCCGTTTCTCCGCCCACGGCGACGGTTACGCCCGGCGGCGGCACGACGGTGACACTGGCTTTGGACAACGAAGGCGACAGCCCGCTGCATTTGCACTCGGTCACGTCCGACGCCATCTGGCTGAACTTGCCGAACGGCTTCACGCCGGTCAATTTAGAGCCCGGCACCGGCGGGGACCTGCTGTGGACGCTGAGCGGGGCCAGGCTGACGCCGGGCGCGTACAGCGCGACGCTGACTGTCCGCTCCAGTGACGGCCTCACGACACTTGCGCCGCTGCCCGGCGCGGCATGGTCCGAGCAGACCATCGCGCTTCCGGTCTTGGTCCAGTCTGCCGGGGACGGGGACACAGATGCGGCGGTGCCGCTGGCCGAGCGCCTGCCCCATGTTCCCCGGCCTGCGGCTCCGCCGGTGCAGACGGGCGAGCATCCCGGCATCGCCTGTGTTCAGGACCCGGACCCAGGCCGGGTGCGTTACGGGATGCAGGGCGTGGTGCATCTCGGCGTCCAAAACATCGGACCGGAGCGCCTGCGGATTGAGCGCATCCACACGCGCCCGAAGTGGCTAACCTACCCCGGCGATCTGCGGTCCATCTGGATTGAGCCGGGCGAAACCCGCTTTTTAGGCTTTGCGCTGGACGCCGCAAACCTTGCCGGAGGCGATTACACCGGGCAGGTGACGTTTACAACCAGCATCACGACCGATACCCTGCTCGGCCCCAAGCCGGTCTGGCGGGACATGTCCTGCGAAGTGCGGGTGCGCGTCGTGCGAGGCGGGGAAGACGCGCTGCCGACGGGCCTGGGCAAGACCGGCTGCATTCCCGCCGTTCTGGCTGTTTCCGGCGTTTTGTTTTTTTTGCTGAGGACTCTATGAAGGCATTTCTCGCCGCCCTTTTGCTTGCCGTCTGCCTGATGCCGCCTGTGCTGGCCCAGGACGCTCCCACCGGGTTATCTCCGGGCGCTATCGCCGCCCAAATCAAGCCGCTCCACGCCAAAACGCTGATTTTAGTGTTTGACGTGACCGAAAGCACCCGCCACGGCGGCGTCTTTTCCGAAGAACGCGCGGCCTCCGCGACCCTGCTTCGGTCCGGCGTCTCCCCCGGCGACCGGGTCATTTTGATCCCCTTCGGAACCGGCTACAAGACCGTGTTCGACACCAAGATCAAAAGCTCCGCCGACGCCGACACGCTCATTGACCAGCTTCCGGCTGCGCCCGCGCCGGGACATGGCACGAATATCCGCTGGCCGCACCATGAAGCGCTGAAGATCATTTCGCGGGAGCATCTCTGCCCGGCAGTGGTTGTTCTGCTGACGGATTCGTTCAATGACCGGCCGGATTTAACCGATCCGAACTATCCGAAGTACCGGGCCTACTATACGCTGAAAGGCCTCACGGTCTACCCCGACTCGCCGGAAAACCGTGACTATGAGCGGCTTCTCAGCCAGTTGACCCGCACAGGCTGCCTGCACCAGTACGGCGTCGGCGTCGCCATTGCGTCTACGGGCCGCCCCGTGGAGCGCCTGCCGGTCGGCCCCGGCGAAGGGGACAGCAGCGCGGGCGACACCACCGAAACGCCGACGGTTCTTGCCGAAGCCGGGACGCCCGCGCCGCACCCCGTCCTGCCGCTGATTATCGGCGGCATTCTGGCTGCCCTGCTTTTGGCGCTTCTGGCTTGGTATCTTCTCCGCCGCCGTCCGGTTCCGGTGCGTCTACGCCTCGGCCCCAAAAGCCTGCCGCGCGATTACCGCTTGGCCCCCGGCGCGTCCCTTGCCCTCGGCGGCACACCGAGCGCGGCGTCCGCCAGCCAGGACATTTTTCCGCTGGCAGGGCTTTCCGCGCCTGCCGCACTCCTCAAAGCCGAGCGCGGCATCCTGTCGCTTGTTCCGGCTGCGCCTGCCGAGGGCGCTGCCCCGACCCTATTCCACAACGGCCTTTTGTTGCAGCAGCCCGCTCCGCTGCGCGTCGGCGACGAGCTGCGCGTCTCCGTCCCGGCGACGCCGACCGAGATGGAGCGCGAGCATCGGATTACAGTGCTGGACCCGCACGGGCCGGTGTTTTAAGAACCCACCCCGCCGCAAGCGGCGGGGTGGGTTTTTCTGAAACCGAACCCCTGCAACCTTTTTTTCCGTTATGTGTCACAATAAAGGAGAAGAAACCGTAGAAATACCAAACTTCATCCTGTTCCTGCCGAGGAGGCCGCGTGTCCTTGAAATCACTACTTGCTTGCCTGCTGCCTGTAACCTTGCTGCTGATGCTGAGCGCCTGCGCGTTCGCCGCGCCGCCGACACTTGCTCCCGCCGGGGCGCTTGCCACGTCCGTCGTGCCGGGCCACAATTACACGTTTCACCTCACCTACACCCAGATTGAAGGCGACCCGCCCGCCGCCATGCAAATGGTTATAGACACCCCTTACGGCCAGGCCGTGCAGAAGGCGCAGAAGCCGCAGGGAAACCCGGCGGTCGGCGAAGACATTTCTTGGGACTTCAGTCCGCGAGAGAGCGGCCAGTACCAGTACCATTTTGAGGTCACGTCAGCCACCGGCGGCGTCGCCCGCTACCCGGCGGGCAGCGACGAGCTGACCTTTGAGTCGCCTAATCCCATCGTCAAGTATATTGTGCTGGGTGTCGGGTTGGTCATCGCCCTGTTCTTTCTGCCGTTCGTCGTGTATATGGTCGCCCGCGCCGTCAACAAGCGCTCCGATCCCAGCGCCGCCGCCCGGATTGCGCTTCTCATCGGCATTTTGGCGTTCTGCGGCCTGGCGTGGTATCTGTTCCTGCTCAGCGACGAAACCCGCCCCATCGGCTACGGCATTGAAGCCATCGCCATCGGCGCATTTCTAGTGGTAATACTTAATCGGCGCAAAACGGCGTAATTGAATGCAAAGTGTTGTTTGATGAACCTTTACCCAAATGATTTAGGTGAATGGGTGAGCCAAGAAGTGCGGCAGGACCGCGCTCAAGCTCCGGCGGGAGAGAGCGAAGGCACGCATCCAAACACAGTCGGCAGCATTGGGATTGGCAGTCTCACTCTCGCCGGCTTGTGCCTAGCTTTGCACATCCTTCCGATTGCGATCTTTTTCGGAGTCGTAACCGCACCCTGTTTGTTTTGGTATGTGTGCCTCGCGCTGAACGCCCTGAGCGCTGCCCAGAGTCTTAAAAATCCTCTTTCAGCCGACGAGTTGATAGTTGTGCAGAACCGAGTGCCAGAGGCATTGATCCAGCGCTACCTTGACCTGGCGCTGTCTGTCGTGAAGCTGCCCGCGACGGAAGATGAGACGGCGGACCGCGAGGTGCGCGAAGCAATCACCGCTTTGGGCGTCGCTCTGGAAGCCCTGCCGCCGGAGCAAATGGTTGTCACCGATGATCCGGCGGCGCTTCGGGCCGAAGCCCAGACGCAGATGGAGAACGCGCAGGCGGAACCCGACGCCGTCATTGCGGCTAGTCGGCGGCGGCGTGCCGAATCGCTCCTGCGCCGGGCGGACACGTCGGCCCGAACACTTTTGCTGCTGCGCCGGAACAAGGCACTGCGGGAAGAAGTCGGCGAGCAGATACAAGCGCTCGGAACAAGTCTCACAGCCCTTCAAGTCGGCGGCAGGCAGTCCACGCCGGAATTGTCCGGCCTTGCGGCAAGCATTCACCGCGTCGCCCTGGAAGCCAACGCCGTTACCGTCGCCCGCGCCGAGGTAGACACGCTTCTGAGCCAGCCGCAAACAAACCCGAAGGGGTCAGAGATACAACCTGTGCGCCTTCTCCATCGCGGTTAATCCGGCGACATAAAGGCAGCGAACGAGATGCGAGGAAATAAATTCCTCCCGCTAAATAACGTCCTTCGGACGACAACCCTACCGATAAGCGCATCTTTCTTCATCCGAAGGATACCATTCAGCGAGAGGAATTTATTCCCTCGCTCTTAACTCTCGCTAATCACGAAAACACTATGGCAGAAATCATACAAGCGAACACAAACGGAGCGAACGGCGCGGCGTCTACGACGGGGCCGCAGGGGGACGAGGGGCGGCTGCGGGGCATCTCGCGGTCGCTGGTGATCGGGGTCGGCGGGACGGGGCATCAGATCATGCTCGACATCCGCAAGCGGCTGGTGGACAAGTACGGCGCTTTGGACAAGCTGCCGATTGTGTCGTTTCTGTTATTAGACACCGACCAGGCGATTTTCGGCAAGAACCCGGATTATGACGATGAAGTCAATTTGGACAACGCCGATAAAATCCATACGTCGGTGCATGGGGTGGACTCATTAAGAAAAAACCTGCGGGAGCATCCCCATTTAAGAAACTGGCTGGACCCGCGCGTTTTGACCGGCGACATTGACCAGGGCGCGGGCGCGGTCCGGGCGCGGGGGCGGCTGGCGTATTTCTGGAACTACAACCAGATTGCGCGGCGGCTGGAAGAGCAGATGCTTCAGATCACGAAGGACTCGTCGAAAGAAACTGCTATTCGGAACGGCCTGCAAGTCGGCGAAGGCATCACGGTCTACGTTGTCGGCTCGCTGCTCGGCGGCACGGGATCGGGGATGTTCTTAGACTTGGCCTACACGGTCAGAAATAAATTCAAGAACCAAAGAATGCTCGAAACCGTCGGCATGTTCTCCATCCCGCCAAACTCGGAAGCGGTGGCCGTAGACAACCGGCCCAATGCCTACGCGGCGCTGTTAGAGTTAAACCACTATACGGACCCGACGACGACGTTTACGGCGCAGTATCAAGCGGACATTCCGCCGATGGAGGATGCCGACCCGCCGTTCCGTTACACATATTTGGCGGATACGTCGTCGCCCGCCGCGCAATTAGACTCGGTCAAAGACCTGGTGGAAATGATCGGACATTCGATCTTTTTGGATTTAACGTCCGAGTTTCAGCGGCAGAAGAAATCCAACCGCAACAACTTTGACCAGTTTTTGATTACGTCGGACGGCCTGGGCTGCCCGCAAAACTATCTCGGCTTCGGGCTATCGGCGATCCAGTTCCCGAAAGACAAAGTGATGACGGCCTGCGCCAACCGATTAGCAGGCGATATTGTCCGGCGGTGGACCACGCCCCTGGAGCGCACAGTCAATGTCGGGGCGTTCACGGACCAAGAACTGGGGCGGCTCGGCATGACGCCGGAAGCCGTGCAGCGGCAGGTTCTGCTGGGGAACTCGGAAACCGGCGAAACACTGCGCGACGGCGCGATGGGCTACTGGCAGGCCGTAGACCGGCAGTATTCCACGGCGTATCCCGGCCACGGAAACGTCGTCGGCTATTTGTCCGCGCGGCAAAAGGAGTCGGAAGCCAAAGTCGCCGACACCGACCCGAACCCGGACTTGCTGGCGAAGCGGCGAACTAATCTTGGCGAGTCGGTGTTCCAAATACAGCAGAATTTAGGTGCGACAATCCGGGCCAAAGACAAGGCGCTGCGCGACTGGGTTTCGGCACGGGTGAACGACCCAAACCACCGGCATTCAGTCGCGGCGGCGGCTTTGGACATGATGCAGGACCGGTTCCGGTCGTATTTGACCCAGCTTGAAAAGCAGCAGGATGACCTGAAGGGCAGCGCGTTTTTAATCGCCAAGCAGCGCGATGATGCGCTGACGGCGATTAACCGCTTGTCCGGCGACCTGATCCTCAGCCTCATTGCCACGGCCAAGCGGCGGGAAATTGACGAGCAGAAAGACCTGTACCTGGCTGCCGCCCGGCGCTACGACGCCGAAGCTTTAGACTTCAAGGCGGCAGGCGCGGCGGCGGCGTTCTACGCGCACATGAGCGAGACAGTGGCCGCGCTGCGAGCCGAGATGGATCGCTATGTGGAGCGTATGGATGCCCTGCGGACGCGCTTTGAGCGGGCGGAGCGCCATGCAGTCCAAGAGCCGGTGGACGTGAACGGCGAGGTGCTGTTTAACCCAGGCCGGCGCGAGACCGACCCCGCGACCGGGCAGGACCGCTATGTAGACGGCGACATTGATGAGCGGTATGCGTTTTATGTCGGCAACGCGCAGGACCCGGCCAGCACTGTGGTCAACAACCTAATCTCGGACATTCTGGAAACGCTGGGAACGCGCGGCGACATTTGGGGCATCCGGGACGGTGAACTCATGCGCCTGAGCGACGTGATCTTAGACCATGCCAAAGCCGTGTTCCAGCCGGTCGCCGAGGAAAGTGTTTTAGACAAGTTCTATGCCAAGTACGGTTTGGACAGTGACCGGACGGTGCAGACGCTGCGCCGCGTCGTCTCGCTGTCCCGCCCGTTCCTGCACCTCCAAGAGAACGCGCCGAATTACACGCACAACATGAACAAGGAGCAGACGATTGTCGGCGTGCTGCACGGCGCGGCTCCCCGTTCGGAAAGCGAGCAGCGGTTCGGCTCCA
The DNA here is from genome assembly GCA_964249345.1 of uncultured Armatimonadales bacterium. Taxonomy (GTDB): domain Bacteria; phylum Armatimonadota; class Armatimonadia; order Armatimonadales; family Capsulimonadaceae; genus JANXMY01. The sequence goes on from CAXUBO010000013.1 coordinate 21,148, forward strand.
TGCTGACCGAGTCGGTGCAGAATATCAAGGACCAGCAGATCACGAATTCCAACGAACCCGATCAAGTGCTGTTTTTGCATGAACGTGCGGCGTTTCCTTTGCGGCTGTTGCAGGGAATGGATTCGTACCGCTATGCGTATGACCAGGTGAAGTCGCAGGGCGCGGCGGCGAACCCAATCCACACGCGAACGGACGTGTCCGAATGGGTACGAATCTCCCCGCCGTCTGCCGAAGACCAGAAAGCCGCTTGGCGGACGTTTGTGGTCGGCTGGGCATCCGGCGTGATCTCGGAAGAGCGCGAATCGCGCTATACCAGCGTGGGGACGCGCACGCAGCTTAAATTTGTCGCAAGTTATGTGGACCGTTTCGGGATGCCGAAGTCTGATGCTTTGGGCGGCTTTAACACCGTGGAAACGCCGGTGGCCGGGTTCAAGGCCGAAGCCGGCAGCCCGGACCGTCCGCCGCTGGAAGCGCGGGACATTGTGCAGCGGCTCTGCGACGACCGCCGGATGCAGGCGCAAATCGCCGCCGCGATTGATGAGCGGCTGCGCGACGTGGGTGCAAAAACGCTGGGAGACCGGCTGGTAGCTCATGCCGGGGTGCAAAAATCGGCCAACCCCCCGGCGTTCTACAATGCCTATTATTTTGTGCTGACGGGGTATTTGGAAGAAATCAACTACGGCGGGGAGCAGTCTGCCTTCGCGCCGGAAAAGTCGGCGCTTCCGGCAGTGATCGCCGGCAGCGGCGCGGCGGCGAACGGCGCAGCGACGGCAGTGGCGGAGCCGCCTGCGGCGGTCCAGACGGCCCCGGCAGTGCGAACGCTGAAGCAGCGGCTCGGCGATTTAAAAGAGCTTTTAGACGAAGAGATTATCACACGGGAAGAATTTGACGCTCGGCGCAAAGAGATACTGGCCGAGGTTTAAGCAAAACTTAGAAATACAGCACTATGACCCGACGATTTCTGACTTGGCGCCTTGCCCTGAGTGTAGGGGCGGCTTTTGCGATGACAAGCGCGGCGGCGCAAACGCCGCCGCTGGCGGTGCTGACGCAGCACAATGACAATGCCCGGACGGGGGACAACCTGCGGGAAACCCTGCTGAACACGTCCAGCGTGAATGTTCATCGCTTCGGCAAGCTGTGGACACGCTATGTAGACGGCTACTTGTATGCCCAGCCGCTTTATGTCCCCAATGTGCGGATACCCGGCAAAGGACTGCACAACGTCATTTATTTAGCCACGGCCCATAACAGCATGTATGCGTTTGACGCCGACGATCCCAAAGCAGTCCTGCCGTTCTGGCGAGTCAACTTGGGGCCGTCCGTTCCCGCCGATGAGGTCTACACAACTAAATGGACGGATATGCGGGTGGAAATCGGCATCACCAGCACTCCGGTGATTGACCCGTCTACGAACACGATCTTTGTGGAAGCCAAGACCAAAGAAAATGGGACGTATGTCCAGCGGATGCACGCTTTGGACATCACGACAGGGGCGGAACGGCCAAGCAGTCCAGTGGAGATCAAGGCCAGCGTTCCCGGCACGGGCATGGAGAGCGCAAGCGGCATCGTGACCTTCAACCCGGTGAAAGAATTGCAGCGGCCCGGCCTGCTGCTGGCGAACGGCACGGTGTATCTGGCGTTCGGCTCCCACGCCGACAGCCCGCCGTTCCACGGCTGGATACTCGGCTATGACGCCCGTACTCTGGCCCAAACTTGCGTGTTCAACTTGACGCCGAACGGAGACGAAGGCTCGATTTGGCAAGCCGGCATGGGCATGGCCTCCGATTCCTCCGGCAGCATCTATGCCATGATCGGCAACGGCACGTTTGACGCCGACACCGGCGGCGCAGACTACGGCGACAGCATTGTGCGTCTTGCGCCAAAGCCCGGCTCTTTGACGGTCGCCGACTACTTTACGCCTTACAATCAGCAAAATCTCAGCGAGAATGACCAGGATACCGGCGCGTCCGGGCCGCTTCTTATTCCTGGAACCAATCTGCTACTGGGCGGCGGCAAGAACGGCTACTTGTACTTGACCCAACAAAGCAAGCTCGGCCACTACCAGCCGCAGTCGGATAGCCAGATCGTGCAGACGTTCCAGATCACGCGCGGGAACTGCCACGGGTCAGCGGTCTACTGGAACGGGCCGGGCGGTCCCCAGGTGTATATCTGGCCGGAGTTCGCGCATCTCATGGCGTTCCGGCTCAGCGGCGGCAAACTGGCCGAAACTCCGGCCTCAAAAAGCGCCGTGGCCGTGCCGGACGGGATGCCCGGCGCGTTTTTGTCGGTGTCCGCCGATGGCAGCAAAGCGGAAACGGGGATTGTGTGGTCGTCCGCGCCGTATGATGCGAATGCGAATTGGGAAACGGTTCCGGGTATTCTGCGAGCTTACGATGCCTCGGACCTGACCCATGAGCTATGGAATTCCAAGATGAACCCGGCGCGTGACGACCTCGGAATGTTCGCCAAGTTCTGCGCTCCAACGGTAGTCAACGGCAAAGTGTATTTGTCTACGTTCTCGAAGCAGCTTCAAGTGTATGGACTGCTGGGGAATGCAGTCCCGGCGATCAGCCAAGTTGCAGCGTCGCGCAACAAAATCAGCATCACTTACAATCAGCCTGTTGACGCGCAAACTGCCGCTCAGATTTCTAATTATACACTGGATAACGGCACGCGCGTTTTGGCAGCAAAGCTAAGGCCCGGCCACAAAACAGTTCTGCTGACGACCACGGCACTCCGGCCCGGCCAGCTTTACACGCTGACTACCGGGGGCATACGCGGCCAAGCAAGCCGGCTGGCGCTGCCAGCAGCGACTCATGCCTGGTTCCGGCCAAGCTAACAGCTTATGAGCGGCCTTTTATAAGTGGCCTTCCGGCTCGATGTTGCCTGGAGCAACGCCGCTGAGATTGACTTCCACGACGCCGGCTTTTTCGCGGACAGGCAGGGATGCGAGCGCGGGCAGGGCCTCTTCGGGGTGGCGGCGGGTGCCGTGAATGTTTTTGCCGCTTACGGCGAAGGCTGCGCCGTGACAGGGACATTGGAACTGGCCGGCATCCGCGGTCCATGCGACTTCGCAGCCGTGATGGGTGCATTTCGCGGAAGTCGCCGTTAAAGTTTTTGCATCTGTGCGAGTGACATACAGCACGCCGCCGTGCGGCACAGTCACGCGCTGAGGCTTTCCAGTGACAAACACGCCGGATTTGCCGACAGCCGTCCACTGGTCCGTGTCCGCCGAGGCGCGGCCTGCCAGCAGCAGGGCAAGGCCCGCTCCCGCCGCAGTCCTCAGCGCCTGGCGCCGGGTCACGGAAACTTCTTCGTTTCCTGTTTCATTCTTCGCCATTCTTTTCTCCTTATTTTCTCGCCGAGGTTCCCCTCAGCCGACGTTCGCGTAGCGGGCCAGCACGGCCTCCTGGGTGGTAGGGCGGGCCTTGTTGGAAACTTGGAGGAAAATAATCGTGCCGTGGACATCCGTGCAAAGCGCGAGGGTGTCTGTGGATTGGAGCATCAAGTGAAAGCCCATGCCGAGAGAAACGCGGGTGGAAAATCCCTGTTCCAGCGTCGCGCGGGCAAGGTGCGCCGGCGCGATTCCAGTGCCGTTGTCGGCAATCTGAACCGTCACGGCATCCCCGCCGGACCAGACTGTCGCTTGTCCCCCATTGCCGTGCTTGACGGCGTTGGTCGCGGCCTCGGTCGTTGCGGTGCAAAGATCATCCACGCGGTCGGGGTCCATGCCGCAGTCTCTGCCGATTTGGACGAGGGCACGGCGCAGGGCGCTGGCATCGGCAGGAACGAGGAGCGGCACGGTCAGGACCGGAGAAGTGTGAGCAAGGTCGGCAGGAGGCATTTCACCGGGTTCCACCAGCCGCAGCTTGCCGCCGGTGACTGCCAGCAGGACATCGCGGTTGAAGACGCGCCGCTGCTGTTCGCTGTCCATCAGCTTTGCATTGGCCTGCTGCAATTCCGCATTGGACTGGTCAAAGCGAAGCAAAGTCGTTTTCAAGTAGCCGGTGATGACGGCGATAGCCACTGTTCCCAGCAGCATTGCGGCAAACTCGATCCCTTCGGCGGCGCTTGGAAAAGACAACAAGTCCAGCCCGTGCTTGTTGTCGGCGAACAAGTAGACCCGCGCCAGGACAAGAGCCGCAAGCGCCGTGCCGATGCCGCCCCGGACGCCGAGCAGCGACGCGCCCACGGCGACAGGGATCAAGTAAAAAATGGTGTAAGGCCGGTGAATGCCGGCAATGTCCTTCAGCCCAACTTCCAGCCAGGTACACAGCCCCAACAAAAGCGCGGTCAAGAGGAATGCTGCAAGGGAGTTTGCGGACTTTAACAGCGGGTTAGTGTTCATGGATAGTCTTACGAGAAAGGCTGAATGCGATGAGTCTCTTATGACACATTATCCATATTTTGTCCGAATAAAACACAAGCGCGTCAATAATCATGCCCGTTCAGGACGCAGCAGCGGGAACAAGATCACATCACGGATAGAAGGGGCATCAGTCAGGATAATCGCCAAGCGGTCCACGCCTCCGCCGAAGCCGCCGGTCGGCGGCATCCCGTACTCCATCGCCCGGAGAAAATCCTCGTCCATCGGGTGTGCCTCGGCATCCCCGCCTTGCCGCAGCGCGGCCTGCGCCGTGAACCGCTCCCGCTGGTCCAACGGGTCGTTGATCTCGCTGAACGCATTGCCAAGCTCGGCCCCAGCCATGTAAATCTCAAAGCGGCGCGTCAGATTTGCATTGCCCGGCAGCTTTTTTGCCAGTGGGGAAGTTTCAGTCGGAAAGTCCGTGATAAACGTCGGCTGTATCAAGTTCGGCTGGGTGAAGCGCTCGTGCAGCTTTTCAATAATGCCGCCGATGGTCGGCTCGTTCTCAGTCGGCAGGCCCAGCCGCACCATGACGGCGTGCGCCGACTCCAGCGTGTCCAATTCTTCCGGCTGCACCTGCGCGTAGCGCTGAATGCCTGCCAGCATCGGCAGGCGGACAAAATTCGGGGCCAGATCAATTTGCTGGTCTTGATAGGTGAACTGCTCGCTGCCATGCACCGCCCGGCAGACGTGCCGGTACATTCCTTCCACCAAGCTCATCATGTCGTCCAAATTGGCGTAGGCCGCATAAACTTCCATCATCGTAAACTCCGGGGAATGCCGGGGGGAAATGCCTTCGTTGCGGAAGACGCGCCCAATCTCGTAGACTTTGTCCAGGCCGCCGATAATCAGGCGCTTCAAGTAAAGCTCCAGCGAGATACGCAGGTGCAGCTCGATGTCCAGTGCATTATGATGGGTCAGGAACGGACGCGCCGCCGCGCCGCCGGCGACCGTTTGCAGCACCGGCGTCTCAACTTCCAAGTAGTCCCGGCTGTCTAAGAACTCGCGCATGGCGCGGGCGACTTTCATGCGGCCCAGCAGCCGGTCGCGCGAGGTTTTGTTGACCAGCAAATCGACAGAGCGCTGCCGGTAGCGCATTTCCGGGTCTTTAAGGCCGCCGGACTGCTTTTCCTCGCCTTCGTCCGTTTCATATTCTTTGCCCAGAGGCAGGGAGCGCAGAGACTTGGCAAGCAGGGTCCATTCACGCACATGAACCGAAGTCTCGCCGCGCTGGGTCCGAAACACGAAGCCCGAAACACCGGCAATGTCGCCTAAATCTAAATGATGCTTGATGTCGTCAAAAAGCGCGTCCCCAACTTCATCTTTGCGGACATAAAGCTGAATGCGCCCGGAGCTATCCGTGAGGTCCAAAAACGCGACTTTGCCCTGCACCCGGATCGCCGTAATGCGCCCGGCGAGAAAGACCGTCTGCGTGTCTAGCCGCTCAAAGTCTGCAATAATCTGAACGGCATGATGCGTAATGGGGGAGCGCTCGGCAGCGAAGGGGTCACGCCCGGCCGCCCGCAGCGCGTCCAATTTTTGCCGGCGCACCGGGTCTATGCCTTCAGAGGCGCCTTGCGGCTCGTTTTGCGGCGAAGTTTCTTCAGACACGGAAAGTTCTTTCTACAGTTCCTAAATGCAGGCGGCAAAAAGGGCGGGGGCAAAGCCCCGCCCGTCAAAAGGATTATTTGCGAATTGCAACGATCTTGTACCGAGTTTTACCCGCAGGCGTGGAAACGGAAACCGTGTCGCCGACTTTCTTGCCCATCAGCGCTTCGCCGACCGGAGATTCATCGCTGATTTTTTCGCGGTTAGGATTGGCTTCCACCGGCGAGACCAGCGTGAATTCCCAATCCTCGTCGTCATCGTTGATGGTAACAACCGAGCCGATGCCGACATGGTCGGTAGGAATTTCTTCGGTGTCCAGCGGGCGGGCGATCTGCATAATATGCTTTAAGTCTTCAATGCGCCCTTCCAAAAACGCCTGGGCATTCTTGGCGTCCTCATACTCCGAGTTTTCGGTCAGTTCCCCGTAAGTGATCGCGTCGCGGATGCGCTCGGCCACGTCGCGCCGCTCAGTCGTGCGAAGCGTTTCCAGCTCGTCGGCGATTTCTTTGTACCCCGCAGGCGTCAAGACAATTTCTTCAATATCACCCAAGTAACTCAGTCTCCTTGCAGCGGAGTTGTTTTTTCGGAGCGGTTGCTTTCGCCGAATTGGGCGTCAGTATACCCTTTTTCCAAAGATTTTGTCAACGGGCGCTTTCGGAGAAGACTTGCCCGCAGGACAGCCTCGCGCAGCGCATCTTTGTAGAGCTGCTTGAGGCGCGGACCAGACAGCGTATGGCCGGTGCTGTAATAAACGGCTGCCGCCCGGCCCACGGTATATGTCCCCGCATAGGCCATCGCGCCTTTGACCACGAGGCCGATGCCGCCGGGAACCAGGCCGACAAGCTGCCGCGCCGCCGCCCGCCAACCGAACGCCGAGCCGACGACCGGCAGCAGCTCGCGGGTTCTGGCCCGCAAATCCACTTCCCGCCCGTAGGCCGCCGCAATGGAAAGCAGCAGCAGCCCTTGATTTTTCGTCAGCAGCAGCATGTCGCCGAGCGAGGACGCCGGAAGCAGGAAATCGGTCACCGGCAAAACACCGGGCAGGGCCGACAGCAGGGCAAGCTTTGCGTTATCTTTGGAAGCCTCGTAAATAAGCTGGGTGACGGCGGCGGGCCGGAACGCGGGGACATGCCGGGCCAGAGACAGCCGCAGCTCCGGGTGCGCCCGGACAATTCCCGCCAGCGCTGCGGCAAGCGCCGTTTCGCCTGCGGTCAGCGCCTCGGCGTCAAGGCTCAGGCTGCCGGAAGGCACATCAGCGGCTGTCGCCGCGCGGCTGACATACGCGCGAATGTCGGCTGGCCCGAACGGTCCTAAGTCATGCGGCGCAGCGGACTCCAGCGCCAGCCGGGCCATCAGCAAATTTATTTCGTCTTCCGATCCCACCAGCGCAAGATGGAACGGCTTTTCGGCAGCTTCGGCGATGTCCGACACGTTCAGCGCCTTGAGAAAGCTCCAAACGCGCCATGCGCCCTGAGCCTGGCTTGGGGCTTTGCTGAACAAGGTGCCGACAGATGGCAGTTTTGGCATGGGGACTCCTCTAGTCGCGTCGTTATACCCGAATTTGCCGGAGTCGGCAGGGATAAGCGCGGTGAATAGAGAATAAGCAGAGAAGGCGAGAGGATTACACCCTCGCAATCCAGCAAGCGAGGCAGCAATGTTACCAGTTCTCCATTTACCAGTTCTCCATTTAACGGGGCCGGCCTATGACCAGGGCGTTCAGCATGGACAGGCGCTGAAGGAGCGTATCGGCCACAATTTGGGCGTTTACTTCGCCCGGTTTGAGCAGGAAGCGGGCGTGACGAAGCCGGAAGCCCTGCGCCGGGCATCTCGCTACGCAGGGGCGATTGCCGGGCAGAACCCGGCCTACTTTGACGGAATGCGCGGCATTGCCGAAGGCTCCGGGTATCCGCTGGAAGAAATCGCGGCGCTTCAAGTGCGCTACGAGATTTTGTACTTTCAGTGGGGCAAAAACGCTTCGGAAGAAGATGCAAGCGAAGAAGACGTTGACGGCTGCACGGCGTTTGCGGTCCTGCCGGAAGCGTCGGCAAACGGGCATCTGCTGGTGGGCCAAAACTGGGACTGGATACCGCAGGTCAAAGGTGCGGTCGTGCATACGATTGACCCGGATGGCATGGAAACGCTGGCATTTACCGAGGCAGGCATTGTCGGCGGCAAGATCGGATTCAACAATTTTGGGGTTGCGCTGGCGATCAACGGCATGATGAGCACCGACGATGACTGGTCTACGTTAGCGAAGCCGTTTCATGTGCGCTGCTACGAGATTTTACGCTCCCGCGACTTTGACAGCGCGGTGTCTGTCGTGACGAGTGAGTCCCGCGCCTGCTCCACAAACTTTTTAATCGCCCAAACGCCGGGTAAAGTCGTAGACATTGAAGCCGCGCCGGATGCCCTGCGCTTTTTGGAATGCGAAGGCGGCTGCTTGGTGCATACCAACAACTTCACCGATCCCGAAGACATCGGCGTGACCGAGCCGCCGAACCCCAAGCGCGAATTTTCGAAGGGCCGCCGCTCCCGCATGGGCGAGCTTTTAGCGACGCACGGTGACAAAATCAGCATTGCCGACATCCAGGCCGATTTGCAGGACCACCTGCGCTACCCTTACGGTATCTGCCGCCACGCCGCCGTCGGGCTAGAGCCGCCGGAGAAGCACGCCATCACGGTCACGGCGGTCATTATGGACGTCACGGCGAAGACGCTGATGCTCACCGACGGCGTCCCCTGCGAAAACGAGTTCCAAACGGTGACGCTGTGAAAAGTGTTTTGCGGCGCCGGAAGCAAGAAGCCCCTTGAGTTTTATAATCTCCCTGACACTCCTGCTTTTAATAGAGGCTGCTGTTTTCGTGACTGCACATTACCTGCGTGGCCGCATCAAGACAGACCGCCACAACTTTATCCTTTTTGGCATACAAGCGGCATCTACGCTGATCGGTCTCGCGGTATTTCTGCATCTGCTGAGGCACTTCTTGGTGAGATATCATCATGGGTCATAAGGGGGAACGACAAAGGGGCGAGTGACTGAAGTCACTCGCTGGAAGGCGTTCAGAAACGCCACCTGTTCAGGGGACAGCAAGATTCAGAAAAGGGCAAATCTGTATTCTGTCTGTTGACGGAAATGGGGACGACGTAAAGTTCAAGTCTGTGTAAAGTTCAAGTCTGCTTTCGGCAGAGGCTCACGCCTTTATTTAGACGGGTTGGGGTTGTCCTTGACTTGGAACAATTTCAGCAAATCATCGAAGAGCTGGAAGAATTGGAAGACATTCGCGCTTATGATGCGGCGATGGCCTCCGGCGGTGAATTTATTTCATTCGATCAAGCAATCGCGGAAATCGAGAAGAAGCGCGAATGATCTTAGAAATCATGCTCTGAAGGGCATAATTCTGAGTTGACTTGTCCGATTGACCGCCCCCTACTTTCGGGAACAATCGCTTATGACTAAAGCTGTGTTCTTTGGGGCATCATCGGTGGAGGGCGCAGGGGCTTCTTCGCCGGAGAAACGCTTTTCTTCCATTATCTGCCAGACGCTGGGCTGGCAGGAAATCAATCTCGGCATCGGCGGCACGACCATGACCGGGCGCGGGGACGACGGGTTGATCGCGGACGAGGAAAGCGGGATTGGACGGGTGCCGGATATTCTTCACGCCGCGCCGGATGTGGTGCTGATTTCTTACGGGGCAAATGATTTTGGGCGAAGCTGCCCACTCGGTGAGCTGGGGAAGTTCCAGCCGGGAACGTATGTTTCGGATTATGACACCGTCCTGCGCGGGCTGATTGAAAATCTGCCGGGCGCGAAGATCGTGCTGGCGACCTGCCAGTACCGGGCCGACGGCGAAACGCCAAACGAGATTGGGCGAGTGCTGGAAGATTACAACAGCGCCGTGCGGCAGCTTGGAGAGCGTTACAGCCTGGAGCTGGCTGACGCGGCCCGAAGCAGCGGCATCAACGCCGGCAACTTTGCGAAGCTGTCTGCCGACGATTTCCACTTAAACGATGACGGCTATCAGCGTCTTGCCGCGTTCTTTATTGAATGCTTGCAGACAGATCGCTGTGATTAAAATCAACATAATTAGAAAGACCCGCTGATGAGGTTAGAAGAAGTTCCGGCGGAATACTTTCGGCGTCAGGACGAAAGCTCCGATTTTCATTTCTACCATGCCCCGCGTTTAGTCGCCCATATTGACGATGCGGCGATTGAAGCGCTTGGGAACTTTCTGCGCCCGCGTGTTCCGGGCAACGCCGACGTGCTGGATTTGATGTCGGCATATCTGACCCACCTACCGCCGGATGTCCGGGCTAGGTGCCGCCGCGTGGCGGGCCTCGGCATGAACGATGCGGAGATGGCGGCGAACAATCAGCTCACGGAGCATGTCGTTCACAGCCTGAACGACAACCCTGCCCTTCCCTACCCGAACGAGTCCTTTGACGTGGCGCTTTGCACGGTCAGCGTCCAGTATCTGCTGCACCCGGCGGAAGTGTTCGCGGAAGTGCGGCGCGTTCTGCGTCCGGGCGGAGCGTTCATTGTCTCGTTTTCCAACCGCTGTTTCCCCACAAAAGCGACGCGGCTGTGGACAAGCACGGATGACGGCCAGCATATCGCGCTGGTTCAGCTTTACTTTGAAGAAAGCGGCTGGGGCAGCGCCGAAGCCTTTAATCTCAGTCCGCGTCCGACCCGCTCCGACCCGCTGTACGCTGTCGTCGGCACAAAATCAGAACAAGTTCAGGTATAATCAAAGCGTAACAACTGCTGACAGTTACTTGTCTTTGCAGTTTTTAGGCTTTGATGTTTACACTCAACGAAACACAGCTTGGCCTGCTGGCAGCCGCTCGCGCCTGGCAGGACGAAGGCGAGCGCCGCTTTGAGTTCTGGTCCCGGCGCGAAGCCCAAGCCGCCGCCTCAGCGGCGTTTGGGGCGGTCCTGGCCCAAAGCGGATTTGCTGCCGGGCGGCCCCTGACCCCGGAAACCCGCGACCGGCTTCTGCGGGCTGCCGCAGAGCTGGCTCCCAACGGCAACCTTTCCCGGCGGCTTTTTGCTCCAAACCCAAATTCTTTTGACCTCCGGCTTCGGCGGCTGCTGAGTTCTACTGAGCCGCTTTACCAGCGGCTTTCCCAGTTCTTGGAAGTGCGCGGAACAGGAATACAGACCGCTTCCAGCCTGCTGTGCGCCTGGGACCCCGGCACCTATCCCCTGCTGACGCGCCCCGCCCAGCGCCGCCTGGCGCTTACTGCGGCGCAGAAGCGAGACGCACTGGCCCAAGCCGCCGCACTTTACGGGTTTTCCGTGCCGGACGACGCCCCCCCCCCCCCGGCGCAGATGATGCTGGCGCTGTTTGTCGTGTACGCCCGAATTCGGGCGGCGCTGGACGCAAAGGCGTACCCGGAAGTGGATGAAGCTCTGCGCGTTCCGGCGGCGGCGCTGGCTTCGGCGGCGGCACTGGCTGAGAGAGTTGCCCCACTGCCCTCCGGGCAGGTACAGGAACCAAAAGCCGGCTATGCGGCCCCGCAGCTTCCGGCGCTGACGGAGACCCGGCTGCTGGCGGCGCTGGAAGAGTTTGCGCTTGGCCTCGGCTTTACGTTCCCTGCCCCCCGCCTGCGCTCTTACTACATCGCCCTGAAGACCAAGCCGTTCGTGATTTTGTCGGGCGTGTCCGGCACCGGCAAAACGCGGCTGGCCGAGCTGTTCGCGGAAGCCATGACCGGCCTCAGCCCCAGGCAGTTCCAGCTCCTTCCCGTGCGGCCCGATTGGAACGACGGTACGGCCTTGTTCGGCTACCAGAATGTGCTGGCAAGCCGCTATGTGTCCACGCCTTTTCTGGACATCGCTCGCACGGCAGGGCTGCCGGAAAATCGTCAAAAAGCGTTCTTTGTTTGTTTAGACGAGATGAACCTCGCCCGCGTCGAGCATTATCTGGCGGACTACTTGTCGGCGCTGGAGTCGCGGGCGCATCGTATTCCCCTGCACGAAGGCGTGCCGGATTTGACCCTGCCGCCGAATTTGTTTGTGACGGGAACAGTCAATGTAGACGAAACCACGCATGGGTTTTCGCGCAAAGTGCTGGACCGGGCAAACACCTTTGACTTTGATGAAGCGCCGGAGCTTCGGCACATCCCAGCCATTGCCAAAGGCCAAGCGACTGTGGACGAAGAAGCGTCGGCGACGCCGGCCCAGAGGCAGGCGCTGTTTCTCGCGTCGCGGATCGCCACGGTCGGCAAGGCAAGAGAGCGGCTGTCGCAGCGCAGCGCGGAGCTTCCAGATCGGGCGCTGGCGGCGCTTCAGGCTGTCAACGACCTGCTTTACGCTCACCGTCTGCACTTTGCTTACCGGGTGCGCGATGATGTCCTGCTGTTTCTCGCCAACAGCTTTGACGCCGGGACCGGCGCGGGCCTGCTGCTTCCCGATACTGCCGAAAATTTCACGCTGGCGCTGGATTTACAGATCATGCAAAAGGTGCTCCCCAAGCTGCATGGGCAAAGCGACGCGCTGACGCCCCTGCTGTCGCGTCTGCAAGAATGGGCGGCAGGCGAAGGATTAGGGCAAACAGCCGCCAAACTGGCCCGGATACGGGCTTCCGGCGCGGACACAGGATATGTTCGGTTCTACGAATAAGTTTTTATGAGTGACACCAACCAGGCACAAATCGAAAACCAGGCACAAAGCGGCGATTGGCGGCGGATGCTGACGGCGGCGGAGCGGGCCATGATGCTTCAGGACATCGCCCATGTTTCGCTTGCGGCAGGAGCAAAACTGTTCCCGGAGCAGCCCTGGTCAAAGTTCGGCGCCGCGCCGGAAGCGTCCGCGCTGCCTCAATCGCCCATGGAGCAGCTTGGCTTTGCGGAGCATTTGCTGCCCCAGCTAGAACAAGATTTGCGCCAAATCGCGCAGTCGCCGCTGATGTCTGCCGCATCCTGTACCCGGCTGGTTCGGCCGGCCTCAGCCCGCCGCGTGACAACGGCGGCATGGATGTCTCATGCGCGTCGTCAAGCCCATCACCAGCCGCTGCTGCGCGAGACCGTCACTCTGTTTTCGCCGGACACGCCGGAGAACCGCGCCGTTAAGTCGTTTGTGGAGGTCCTCACGCGCGACTGCCGCACGATTGCACTGCTGGCGGACGCCGAGGAAGAAAGCGAAGCGGCCGGCCGCGCTCTTGAGTGCATCCGGCGGCTGGGTCAACTGGCCGGCGAGGATTGGTGGAAAGAAGTCGCGGCGACGCGCGGCGACTGGATGCAGCCGGCAACGCAGCGCGGCAGCCTGCGGCCGGGCTATGCCGCTGTTTTCCGCATGGCACACCGGTATCGGCGAGGCTTCCGCTTTGAGTGGGACCATCCCCTGCTGACGCTCCCGCAGCGTGAAACATGGCGGATTTATGAAGCGTGGTGTTATCTTCGCGTTCTGCAAACTTTGCGTGAACTCGGCTGGCATGTTACCCCGGAGCAGGAAGTATTTGCTGTCCGCAGCGGGCGCTTAACACTGACGCTCGCGATTGGTCAGCCGTCGAAGATTGCGCTCAAGTCCCCGCAGGGCCGGACACTGACGCTTACCTGCAACCAAACCTTTGCCGAGGGACAGGACTCGCTGACCCACACGATGCGGCCCGACATCACGCTGTCGGACGGCAAGCGGCTTTGGATACTGGACGCCAAGTTCAAGCCGTACTCCGAGCCGGGCGAAGAAGGCGAAGACATCAACCAGATGCACGCCTACAAAGACGGCATTGTGAGCAGCCGGGGCCGCGTCGTCGCCCGTGCCTGGTGCCTCTACGCCGGCCTCACCGGCGCACAGGGTCGGGCGCATATTACTTACGGGCGCGGCGCGGAAACCCCGGTCGGGGCGCTCTGCCTGCGTCCCGGTCACGCCCGGACATTCCGCCATCTGCATGAGCTTCTTCGGCTGTGGCTGGCGTAGATAAAGGAGGTGTACGCAGCAAAAAGCCGCCCTGCGCAAATGGCACAAGGCGGCAGTGACGAACAAATAACGACGGCCTTACTCGGTCCGAATAGTCGCTTCCAGCACGGTTTCGGCCATGTAAATCGGGGCGCGGACGCGGAGCGCGAGCGCGATGGCGTCTGAAGGCCGGGCATCCAGTTCCAGCGTCTCGCCGGACACTTTCACAATGCCGATCTTCGCATAGAACGTCTCGTTCCACAGGTCATCAATAATGATGCGCTCGACAGTCGCGTCCAAACGCTCCAGCATCAGCCGGATTAAGTCATGCGTGAAGGGGCGGTCGGGCGAGTCGCCTTCCAGGGCCAGTGAGATCGCCCAAGCTTCAAATTGCCCGACGAAGATCGGGACGCGGCGCCCGCGATTGTCGCGCAACAAGACAAAATGGTTTGCCACTGTTCCCTGGTCCTGATGGGCATAAACTCCCATCACTTTGACTTCTTTTTCGTTAAGCGAGCGCGGCTTTGTGTTTTCCACTTCCGAGGTGAACTCGCCCGGCGTGCCTGCTTCCTCGCGGTGTGAGCCGCGCAGGGACGCCAGGCCATCCGGGTCGGAATCCTGGGGCCGCCAATCATCGTCGAACAATTTATCGAAATCGCCTGGCACCTGTTCCTCACTTCCTATCTCAGCTTGCGGGACGCAGGCTGTTCATCTTTTAATCTTCGCGTCTTCCTGTTTTGCTGACTGTTTTCAGGAATTCTTTGTTGCTTTTGCTGTTGCTGAGCCGGTCCAGCAGCAGCTCGGTGGCTTCCACCGCGCCGAGTCCGGCTAGGACCCGGTGAAGCTGATACACGGATTTCAGTTCTTCTTCCCCGTACAGCAGCTCTTCTTTGCGGGTGCTGGATTCTTTGACATTGATCGCCGGGAAAATCCGGCGGTTGGCAATGTCGCGGTCCAGCTTGAGCTCGGAATTGCCGGTTCCCTTGAACTCTTCAAAGATGATGTCGTCCATACGCGATCCGGTCTCGACCAGCGCCGTCGCAATGATCGTCAGGCTGCCGCCGAATTCTATATTACGGGCAGTTCCAAAAAATCGTTTCGGCCTGTAAATCGCCGCCGGGTCTAAACCGCCCTGCAAAGTTCGCCCGGACGGCGTCACAGTCAGGTTGGAAGCCCGCGACAGCCGGGTTAGGCTGTCCAGCAATACTACCACATCTTTGCCGGACTCGACAAGACGCTTGGCCTTTTCCAGCACCATGTCGGCGACCCGCATGTGGTTTTCCGGCAGCTCATCAAAGGTAGACGAGACGACTTCGCCGTTGACCGAGCGGCGGATGTCGGTCACTTCTTCGGGCCGCTCGTCAATCAGCAGAACGACCAGATGCACATCGGGATGGTTTGTCGTGATGGAGTTCGCGATTGATTTCAGTATTGTTGTTTTACCCGCTTTGGGCGGCGCAACCACAATCGCCCGCTGGCCTTTGCCGATAGGCGCAATGAGATCAATGACACGGGCAGTGAGGTTTTTGGCGTCGGTTTCTAGTTGGAAGCGGTCATCGGGATAGATCGGCACGAGGTCATCGAAGTTGACGCGGTTGCGGGCCTGATCGGGAGAAACGCCGTTGACCGATTCGACCCGTAGCAGGCCGTAATACTTTTCGGTGTCTTTGGGAGGCCGCACCTGCCCGGTCACGGTGTCGCCGGTCTTTAAGTTGAACCGCTTGATCTGGGCCTGCGCGACATAAATATCCTGGCTGCCGGGATCAAAGTTGTTCTGGCGCAGGAAGCCCCAGCCTTCCGGCAGGATTTCCAGAACGCCGGATTTTGTGAGTGCATTCGCGTCGGAATCTGCGCCGCCCCGTCCCTGGGCCGCCTCACCGTTTGCGCTGTTTTCTCCCGAAGCGGGTTCGCTCGGCTCACGGGAAGCTTCGGCACGGGACGCTTCGGCACGGGAAG
>CAXUBO010000013.1:37074-45213 GCA_964249345.1 uncultured Armatimonadales bacterium
CACGGGAAGCTTCGGCACGGGACGCTTCGGCACGGGAAGAGTCGCTGCGCTCACGAGGCTGGCGGGAAGATTCGCGCGGCTCGCGGCTGCTGTCTTTGCCGTTTCGCGGAGCGCGTGGGGTCAGCGGAGGAATGGGGTTTTCCACCTGCGCCGGACGGGTGGGTGTGCTCTCAGAGTCGTCAGTTGCCATGTGCTGTGTGGTTACCTTTGAAGATCGGAATGGATAATGCCTAGACAAGTGGGTGGCCGAGGCTGAAGAAACGAAAAAAAGCGAAAAGCGTCAGAAATTAAGACGGACAGATGATGGTGGACAAAGAATTGGGGATGATGCCGGGCCGGGAAAGGCCCGCAGCTAAGTCAGGGAACATCGGCAGTTCCCATGAAACCTGGAGAGCAGGCCGGTTTCAGCATTATTATACCACACGAAATGCAATTTGCAAACAGACAATTTGCTGCTTACCCGCCGCCATAGATTTCCGGCTTCAAAATGCCGATATAAGGCAGATTGCGGTACATGCCTGCATAATCCAGGCCGTACCCAATGACAAATTGGTCTTCCACCCGAAAGCCGAAATAGTCTACGGGAACATCCATCCGGCGGCGGCTCGGCTTGTCCAGCAGCGTGCAAATCTTGACCGAAGCGGCTCGGCGCGAGCGCAGGTTTTCCAGCAGGTACGACAGGCGCAGGGTCAGCCCGGTATCTACAATGTCTTCCACGACCAAGACATGCTTGCTTTCGACGCTTTCGTCCAGGTCCTTCAGAATGCGAACCACGCCGGACGATTTCGTGTCTGCGCCGTAGGACGAGACGGCAACAAAGTCATACGACAAAGGAATCGTGATTTGCCGCACCAGATCGGCGAGAAAGATGTTCGCGCCCTTTAAGATGCAGACCAGCATGAGGTCTTTCCCCGCGTAGTCCACGGAAATCTGTGCGCCCAGCTCCGCGACCCGCTGCTTGATCTCCCCCTCCGTCAGCAGCACCTGCGCGATGTCTTCTTCCATTCCCAGTTCAGCCGTTGCCATGATACTTAGCTCCCTATTTTCCCACCCGATAAGCGCAGGCGTACTAAAAAGTCGTTGATGACCGCTTTGTTCGGCACGTCTTCCGGCAGCAGTGACTGTTCCCGCGCCGTTTCCATCTGCTGAAACAGCCCCGCAATCGCCTCGGTGTAAATCCTATCGTCTCCCTCAACTTCCGCCTGCTCGCGCGTTTTCATCGCCAGCAGCGGTTCTAAATCCAGCCCAAACCGCTCGTTCAGCACCCGCAAATCGGCTTCAACAACGCCTTCGCGGAGCAGCACAATTCCAGTCATCAAAACCCGGTGCAGGTAAAGCAGGCGCTTGACTGTCTTACCCACTCCCGGCTTTTGATAGTCTCGCCATTCGCCTTTCGCGAAGCCTGCATAATGATGGTACAGCTTCCTGCTCAGACTTGTCCGCGCGAGTTCTTGAAGCTCTGCATGTTCGGGCGAGGTCAGCACGACCAGCGGCGACAATATCTGTTCCAGCACATAGCCGTTCGGCTTAACCAAGAGCCGCAGATACTTGGCGATTTCATGCCCCACCGCTTCCACTTCCACGCCGCCGACAATCCCTTCCGGCTCTAAAGTCTCGCGCGGCGTGTCCAGCCCAAGCACATCCGCCAGCGGCGCGGCAAAAGAGCCGCGTAGGTCCACATCGCTGTCCGGCGACGGGAACCCGTACAAATGCGCCCCGCTGACCGTGACAAAAATCAAGCCGGGAATGTTTTGGACGGCATACTGCCGCAGGGCATCATAATCAAGTTGGCTCATGTGGTAAGCACCGATACCAGGAATTGAATTGCGAGTTGAAGCTTAGGGTCTGCAAGCCGCCCCAGCCGCCGTTTGATAAGGCTTTCGGAAATCGCATAAGTGTAAGTCGGGCGCAGGTAACATTGCTCTGTCAGGCGACCTCCCTGAATATCCGTATTATCCAAAGGCAGCAAAAAGGCATCATTTGGTTTTTGCGTCGTAATGATACACAGCAGGTAGTCGCTGCTGCGCCCATAAGCCAGCACGGCCATCACGAGCGCAGGGCGAACTTTGAAGCCTTCCTCTCCCGAAAGTGGAAACGGCGCGAGAACAAGGTCTCCTCTTACATATCCTGCCATGCCTTGTCCTCCTCTGGAGTGTCCCAGAACTTACGGAGGGTTGCTTCACTCGCAAGGGCACAGGCACGGCCTAAATCTTCCGGCAGGTCGGGTATCTCAAACACTTCTCCGTCATCTGTAATGAAGGCGGGGATAATGCTTTTGAAGGCGGGGGTAGTGCTGCGGAGTAGCTGCTGACGAATCCAATCATCCAAAGGAAGATGGGCATGTTCCGCCGCCTGCTGGAGCAGACGTTGTTCTTCGGGTGCCAGTTCAATTTCTAGTTTCATCATCAAGCTCGCTTTTTTAATTTCACTTCAATACTTGGCAGCGGCTTGGAGGCCAGTAGCAGGCGACGGCTTGGCCGATGATGTCATCGCGCGGCAGGTCGCCCCAGTAGCGGCTGTCGTCGGATACGTCCCGGTTGTCCCCCATCACAAAATACGCGCCGGCGGGAACAGCACGCGGGGCCATATCGCCGTGCGCGGCAAACGTCTTGTACGGCTCCGGCAGCAGGCGTCCGTTGATGGACACGACTCCATTTTGGATTGCGACCATCTCGCCCGGCAGGCCGACGACGCGCTTGACATAAATTTCTTTCGGGTCTTTCGGGTAGTTGAAAATCACAATCTCGCCGCGCATCGGCATGCCGACATGATAGGCCAGCTTATTTGCTAGCACCCGCTCGCCCGTATACAAGTGCGGCTGCATACAGTCGCCGGACACGCAGAAGCCCTGCACCATAAACAGCGTCACGGCGACTGCCAGCAGAAAGCCGAGCAGGGCTTGTTCCCCGTGAGAAACTGCCACGGAGCGTTTCTTTGACGCGGTGCGAAAATGCGTGGTCACTTTTGACGCAGGTGACGTAGTCATAGATAAGGGCGTTCTCCGGCTGTCAGATACCGGCTTCCCTTGCAATAATCCTGCCAAGTCGCCGTGCGATGATTATACCCCGGCGGGCAAAAGAAAACCCGCCGCCTTCTGGACAGAAGGCAAGCGGGCAGAGTGTTCTCGCCGAAGGTCATAAGGCAAAAATGGCGGGGATGGGAACGCGCAGAGCCGGAAAAGCGGCAGAGCGGACACTGTCTTGGTCCGCGAAGATGGCAGAAGACTCTTCCGATTCGGGCGTAAGCCGCAGCACTTCCACTGTTTGCGGCTCGATACTGACTACCCAGCATTCCCGGACCCCAACTCGGCGGTAGTCGCGCAGCTTGCCGGCAAGAACGGCTTTCGTGTCGCTTGGCGAAAGTATTTCCACCACAAGCTCCGGCGCGGGGTCTAAAGCACTGGGGTCAAGTGGGTCGCGGTCTCCAAACCGTTCATGGCTAATAAACAAAACATCCGGCTGGCGGGTTTTGAGGGGTGCATAAGTCACCAGCACATCGCAGGCGGCGACCACCATCCGGCCCTCGCCGCTTGCCCGTGCAAATGCCTTGAACGCCGTGGCGATATTGAACAGTATGTCCTGATGGCGTACAGTCGGGTTCGGCATCCAGTGACGCACTCCATCCAGAATTTCATAGCGGCGGTTGGTCGTTTCTTCCGCAAGATAGCTTTCATAGTTGAGAAGGGGGACCGCTGGTTTTTCTGCCGTCAAGTTGTCCGCAGTCATGCTCATAACAGCATTGTACCCCTGCCGACAGAGGAAAGCCCGCCCCTCTGGAAAAATATGGCGGGCGGGCAAGGATTCAGAAAAAATAAGAATAAGGGCTAAAGAAGTTCGCTGAGGTCGGCATCGCCGATGGCGACGCCGCTGACTTTGCGCTTGATGCGGGCGAGAGCATTGTCTACGCTTTTGGTCTTGCAGCGCAGCTCGGAGGCGATTTCACGGTAGGATTTGCCGAGCTGATAGCCGGACAAAACGTGCCACTCAAAGTCGGACAAGACCTGCTGAAGCGTCTCATGCAGGATTTTGGTGTCTTCGTTCCGCAGCACCATGTCTTCCGGGTCGGAGCCGCCCAGGTTAGGCAGGATGTCGGACAAGTTCCAGTCGGTGGACGGGTCTTCCGAGGGGCTTTCCAGCGAAAGCGACTGGTTCAGCGGCATCTGCTTTTGGCGGGTCGCCGTTTTAATGGCAGTGATGATGTGGCGGGTAATGCAGACTTTGGCAAAGGCCGGAAACGAAATGGCCTTGTCGGACCGGAAATCAATAATCGCCTGCCACAAGCCGATTTGGCCGACTTGCAGCAAGTCTTCTTTTTCGGCGCCGACCAAAAAGTAGGACTTGACTTTCGTGCGAACCAAATTGCGGTACTTGTACAGCAGGTACTCAGCGGCGGCATTCTCGCCGCGCTGGGCGCGGGACACAATCTCGCGGTCCGGCATGTCGGCATACTTGAGCTGGGATTGGCGCAGGCGGTCCGAAAGGTCGCCGGCGACGCTCCACTCGCTGGATTGGGTTCTGAACAAAGGAGACCTCACTGGAGGAAAAATAATGATGCAAAAAGCACGCGGCAGTGAGAAACTAACGCAGCGAAACTAACGCGCCGGTTCGTGGTCAATTTCAATGCTGAGGGTGCTGACAACAACCGCCAGCAGGACCAGCGCGACTGTGGCTGCCGTAGAAAGCGGCTTCAGAGGGATTTCCGTCAGCAGACGGTTGCCGAACTTCACGCGCAGTCCCCGGACGGGTTCTTTGCCGATCACGCGCTGAACTTCGCCGAAAAGATCAACGCCCAAGCTGAATAAATTGGGAGAAGGAACACTGCCTTGCATAATGGAATCCTTGACGACTACAGATTCGTAATGATACGAACTCGGAAACGAGTGAGAGAAGCAATTAAGTATAAAGAAGCAATAAGAATGAGGCACTGACCGCCCCTGCGTCAGCTCTCCGCAAAGAGAGCCGCCAGGAAGAGCCGGTCATGTGGGTTTATTATACACGGTGAGCAGAAGGGCGTCAAGCCTTTTTCCCGGCAGATTATTGGCGGAAAAGCGTGTTTTGGGGGATTAAAGCGTGTTTTGGAGGAAAAATACAAAATTCGGGCAGGAAAACGGCTGTTTACCGGCCGCAGTTACTTTCCGGCCGCCGGGTTGGACGCATCGCGCATGTAGGTCTTAGAACCCGTGACTGTGTCCAGCAGCGCATGATAGCCGGGGAAGGAATACAGCTCATGGCCGACCGTCCCGGTACTGACGGGGGCTGCCGCAGCGATGCAGCTTGGATCGGCGGTGACTAAAGCCAGCACGACGCCGTGGGCGACAACCGCGCCGGCGGCAAGACCGGCGGCGAGGCCCAGCAGCTTGTCAAATATGCCGGCGTCAAACTGAGTCATGCCGTAAACGTACCAGGACACGCCCAGCAGCAGTGTTCCAAAGACGGCAAACAGCAGTCCAAACGCCCAGCTCTCGTTGATCCCCGCTCCGCCGGCATGGAGGCTGATATGGGCCGCCGCCGCCGGGGCGGCGAGCGACGCCGCCCACAGCCCGGCATACAAGGCCAGCGCGTCCAGCAGGGTTCGTCCAAACCCACGCACGAGTCCCGCGACGCCGACCAGCGCAATGAGCGCCGCGAGTATCATGTCTAAGCCATTCATGCCTCAAAGTATCGGCACAATTGCCGGGGAAGTTTAGGGCAGGAAAGCCCAGACGGGTCAATTAAGAACGCGGCGGCGGGGCGGTGCTGCCATGCTCTTCTAAAATGGGAGATAACAAGACCTGGCGCGGCTCGGTCAGCTCTCCGCGCAGCCTCCGGGCCAGCAGATGGCCCGCTTCCGCCGCCGCGTCGTTGAGGCGCACATTCAAAACCGTGAGGTGAGGCGCGACCAGGCGCATAAAGCGGGCGTTGAGGCAAGTCATCACGCTGACATCCTGCGGCACGCGCAGGCCGGCTTCGGCAATGGCACGCTCGGCCCCTAACGCGCTGATCTCATCTTCGGCAAAGACCGCCGTGGGAATGTTCGGCTCCTGAAGGCGGCGGCGCAGGGACAGGTACACGCCGTTTTCATGGTGAACGTCGTCATGGTACTCCAAAGTTTCTTCCAGGCCCATCTCCGCGCGGGCCTTGCACATGCCCTCGTAGCGGCGCTGGCCGACCATCAAATCCCGCCGAATATTGTAGAAGACGATGCGCCGGTGGCCGAGCGCATACAAATAACGCACGGCTTCATACCCGACGGCGACATTGTCCATGCCGACCGCTGCGGAGCCGGGCTGCGGGGCGGAGCCGCGAATCACATACGGCAGGCCCGTTTGCGCGAGAATGGCCGGACGCGGATCGTCCACCAGCATGTCGGTGATAATCAGGCCGTCGCAGGAGCGCGAGCGTGCAAGCTGCTCCATTGCCGCCACGGGGTTCACGTTTGGGCCGCCGCACTGGGCCAGCATCAGGTGAATGCCGTATCCGCTGAGCGTGTAAGTCAGGCTGCCGATCATTTCGTGGTAGTGCGGGGAAAGCTCATCGGGAACATCGTGGTCTTCCAAAAACGGCGAGGATTTCGCCTGGCGGTCAATCACAATCATCAGGCCGACCGTATCCGTGCGGCCCCGGACCAGGCTTTGCGCGGCCCGGTTGGGACTATAATTCATGGTGCGAGCCGCTTCCAGAATGCGCTCCCGCGTGGCTGCGCCTACGCTCTTGCCGGCCCGTATTTGGCCGTTAAGAACGCGGGAGACTTCCGAGGGCGAGACTCCGACGTGTGCCGCGATGTCTTCCAAGCGAGCCGGGGAGGACGGTCGTTCTGCCATTGATTTCCTTCAAGAAAAGGGCGATAAGATTGCCTTATTATACACGGAACACAAAGAAACCGCTACGCTGTGCGAGGACAGCTTGACAAAAACGGCTTGCAATGATACAATTTCAGCCATCAACCCAATCGTTTGGGTACTAGGTCTGGAAACCGCTGATGAAATTAAGCCGCCTGCTCGCCTGCCCTGCCTTCTGCCTCGCGCTCCTCGCCAGCCCGTTTTTTAGCTTTTCAGCGTCAGCCGCTCCCCCTGCCCCAGCCATAGACCGCGTTGAGCCGCCGAACTGGTGGGCCGGGTCTGCGCTCCAGCCCGTGCGCGTTCTCCTGCACGGGCAAAACCTGCAAGGCGCACTCGTTCGGGCAGCCGGAACCGGCCTTTCGGTCAGGAACGTGGTCGTGCGCGGCAATTATGTGTTTGCCGATGTGTTCATTGCTCCGCAGGCTAGGCCCGGCGGGTACCGCCTGCGCGTCATTACCCGGCACGGGTCGACGGACGCCCCGTTCACGGTCAGCCCCCCGCTGCCGACTAAAGGCCGGTTTGCAGGGTTTTCGCCGGACGATGTCGTGTACCAGATTATGCCCGACCGCTTCAGCGACGGCGAGGCCGCCAATAATGAGCCGGCGAACGCACAAGGCTTGTATGGCCGGAGCAACCCGCACTTGTACCACGGCGGCGACTTTCAGGGCATTATCAATCACCTTCCCTACCTCCAAGAGTTAGGCATCACGGCGCTTTGGATCACGCCGATTTACGAAAACGCCCATGTCGGCTCTCCGGCCCCAAAGGGTTCTGCGGCCCGGTACAGCGGGAGCGATTACCACGGCTACGGCGCGATCAACCAGTACGGTGTTGAGCCGCACTTCGGCGACATGGCAAGCCTGCGGCGGCTGGTCCGTTCGGCCCATGCGCTCGGCATCAAAGTTATTCAAGACCAAGTGGCAAACCATGTCGGGCAGCATCACCCGTGGACGGCTGACCCGCCGACACCTACCTGGTTCAACGGTACGCTTGCCGATCACCTGAACAACACGTATCAAATTTGGACCGTGATGGACCCGCACGGGACGCCGGATGAGCGGGCCGCCACGCTTGGCGGCTGGTTTGCGGACATTCTTCCAGACCTCAACCAGAACGACCCGGAAGTGGCGCGGTACGAAATCCAGAACACGCTCTGGTGGGTGGGCGAAGCTGGCTTTGACGGCATCCGGGAAGACACCATGCCGTATGTGCCGCGTGCGTTCTGGCAGCAGTGGAACACGGCCCTTCAGCGCCAGTTCCCCCATGTCAACGCGGTAGGCGAAGTCTTTGACGGCGACGCGGCTTTGGTGTCGTACTTCCAG
>CAXUBO010000014.1:0-4954 GCA_964249345.1 uncultured Armatimonadales bacterium
ACATAAACAGTTCTTCTTTGGCGCGGGTGATGCCGACGTAGCACAGCCGCCGCTCTTCTTCCAGCTCGCTTTGGCTGCTCATAGCCCGGAAGTGCGGGAAGATGCCTTCTTCCAGACCCGTCAAAAAGACGACCGGGAACTCTAGGCCCTTCGCGGCGTGCAGGGTCATCATGGTGACGGAGTTTGCCGTGTCTTCGAGTGAGTCAATGTCGGAGACAAGCGAGACGTTCTCCAAAAACGCCGCCAGCGATGGGTTGCCGTCCTCGCCCCCCTGCTGCTGCTCGAACTCTTTGGCGACGGAAATCAGCTCGCCGACGTTCTCTACCCGCGACTCGGCATCCTGCGTTCGGTCTTTTTTCAGTTCTTCCAAATAACCCGTTGTGTCCAAAATGTTCTGCACCAGGGCCGAAACGCTTTGCGTGTCGCGCTTGGCGCTGAGATACTCAATAATCTTGACAAACGCATGAATGGAGTTCTTGGCCCGCGCCGGTAGGTCTATCTCCTGCGCCCGGCGGCAGGCATCCCAAAACGCGATTTCTTTGCGTCCCGCGAACACGTTGATCTTTTCAATGGTCGTCGTGCCGATGGCCCGCGCGGGGACATTGATAATTCGGCGCATACTCAGGCCGTCATACGGGTTCATCAGCACCCGCAGATAGGCAATCAAATCTTTGATTTCCCGCCGCTCATAAAAGCGCACGCCGCCGACAATCTTGTACGGAATACGATAGTTAATGAACTGTTCTTCTAACGCGCGGCTTTGGGAGTTGGCCCGGTACAGCACGGCAAAGTCTTTGTAGTTCCGGTCGCCTGTAATCGTCCCTTCCCGGACGACATTGACCACGGCGACCGCTTCTTCCACTTCATTGGGCGCTTCCACCAGCGCAATGCTTTCGCCTTCAATGTTGTCGGTCCACAGCCGCTTGTCCGCCCGCCCCCGGTTGTTGCGAACGACATGGTAGGCGGCATCAAGAATGGTTCGCGTCGACCGATAATTCTGCTCTAATTTGATAATCGTGGCGTCAGGGAAGTCCCGCTCAAAGTTTAAGATAATCTGGACATTCGCGCCCCGGAACGCATAAATGGAATTGTGAACGACAATCCCGCCCGCGACATAATTGCGAAGATTGGCAACCGACAAATCGTAGGTCTTGCCCGTGTATTCCTCGTCGGTGACACTCGCTAAAGAGCTATTCACAACTTCGTACCGACTATGAAGACTTTCAGCGTCCTCTACGACAACAGGTACGTTGTGCTTCGCGGTGAAATTGACGGCGCGTTCAGCATAGTAGTCACCCGCCAAGCCACCGCAGAGATGAGCAATCATAGTGACAGAGTCGTATCCTGAGCGGCTTTGAGTTTGTTTGGCACAAGCCCATGCCTCATCGTAGCTACTGAAGTCTGCATTGAACTTATCCACCTTGTTGCGCCAGCGTCCACTAACTCTGAATGCCGGTTCGGCTTTGCCTGAACTCACCGCTTCTCCTGATCCTGTGAACATTCGAAAGAAGACGCAGGGACCGCTAGGCATACGGTTTTCCTGAAAAGCAAACCCAAACATGACATGGTTTGGCGTGACACGCACGGCACCTGCATATTCTGTTTGGACACAACGTACTGGCCCGGCGTAGTCTTGGACCATGACTTTCTCGACTTGGGCAGGCGCGAGGTGCGGGCCGCCGCAGGCAGCCAAGACTGTATCACCTTCGCGTATCTGCTCGACGGGGACGTAGCCGGTGGGAGTTAAGATGGGAGTGCCAGCGACAACGCACTGGTCGTCGTCGCCGACGACGCAGATGTTTTTGTGCTTGCCGCTGAACAGTGTCAGCAGTTGGTACTGGCTGTCGTTCACGTCCTGGAACTCGTCGCAGTGGACGTAGTGGAAGCGGTTCTGGTAATGCTCGCGGGCTTTCTCGGACTCTCTGAGAAGCTGGACTGTCTTCATAATCAGGTCGTCGAAGTCGAGGGCGTTGGAAATGGTCATCTTTTGCTGGTACAACTGATACGCCCGGCCTACCGCCCGCTCATACGGCGATGCCGAAAAGTCGTTTAAGATGTCTTCGGGCGTTTGCAGCGTTTCTTTGGCTTTGGAAATGGCCGACAGGACGGCGCGGGGGGCGTACTGCTTGTCGTCTAAACTTAGCTCCCGAACAGCTTCTTTGACTAGGCTGATCTGGTCGCCGTCATCGTAGATGACGAAGTTTTTGTCTAGACCGATCATCGAGCCGCGCTCGCGCAGGCAGCGGGCGCAGAGAGAATGGAACGTCCCCGCCCATAGTTCGCGCATGGCGAGGTCACCGACTAAATTGGCAATGCGCTCCTTCATCTCGGCGGCGGCTTTGTTGGTAAACGTGACGGCCAAAATGTTGTACGGGCGGACGTAGCGCTCCTGAATGAGATACGCGATGCGCTTGGTCAGGGCATTGGTCTTGCCGGAGCCGGCCCCGGCAAAGATCAGCACCGGGCCTTGATCGTGCAGGACCGCCTGCCGCTGCGGTTCGTTGAGGCTGGCGAGAAGCGGCGAGTTGCGTTGAGTAGGAGTCTCAGGAGTCATAATGGAGATTATACCCGGCGGGTGTCAAATGCCGGGGTTTTCCACAACCCCGGCATAGTGCAGGAACATCGCCCGCCCCTGCCGAACTTGGGACTATGTTTACTTTCGTCAAACGCCGATACTCCTCTTATGCCAAGAGTGTGTGCGCCGCTCCCGCCGCCGCCGTCTGCCTGGCGCTGATTTCTATGCCTGCACACGCGGACACGCCGGACCATGAGGCGGCCAAGTTTGCGTCCGGGCCGGGCAACATTATCTATCTCGCCGCTGGGATTGGCCTGCCGCTGCTGTCCGATGGGCGCTACGGAACACGCCATGCCCTGCGGGTCGCCGATGCGCTGGGGACAAGCGTACTGCTGTCGGAAGCCATCAAAAACTTGGTGCGGGAGAAGCGGCCTGACTCGGATGCCCATGACAGTTTTCCGAGCGGCCATGCGACGGCGGCGTTTGCGGTGGCGACTCTGGAAAGCGACCTGCATCCGCATCAGGCTGCTTTGTGGTATCTCGGCGCGACCTTGATTTCCTATTCGCGGGTGCGTCTGCGTCGCCACACGGCCGGAGACGTTGTCGCGGGTGCAGCTTTGGGAGCGGGAACGGCGCGGGTGGAAGTCAACCAGCCGCGCGGGCTGATTTTGTCGCCGTTCATCATGCGCGGCGGACTGGGGATGATGATGTCGAAGGGACTCTAGGGAACCTGAACGCTTCTTTACTCGTCTGGAAATAAATCCGCCGCAGCCCTGCGGCTTACTTTGGAGCAATGATGCGTTTCGAACTTATCGGCAGCGCTGCCCTGCTTTCGGCAGCGTGTCTCGGCCCAGTTGCGGCGCAGACCGCGCCTCCCGCGTCTTTTAATCTTGGCGGCTACAATGTCTTCTGTCTGCGCGGGACAGCGGGGGGGCTGACCCCCGCTCAGCGGGTGGACGTGATTATGAGCCGGGTGGAACCGCTGCTCGGCAATCCGGTGATCCGGCCCTCAGATGTGGTCGTGTACCTGCCGCCCGCCGATAGCCGGGTGAACCGCTACCCGGTCATCTACGCGCTGGGGCGGCGCGTGGTCACGGTAGACCCGGCCACGGTGAAAGACAGCGGCCTGGTGGAAACGCCTTTGCAGGCGGCGATGCTGTGGGCCAAGCGGCTTCAGCAGGTTCTTCCGCGTGTCAACTGGCGGCCTTCCAGCATGCCGGAGCCCAAAGTCCCGGCCAATCCGCCGCTGCTGGTCACGCATGACTTCGCGCAGGTCGGCGGCCAGACGGCAACTGCAACGCTGCACGACAAAGCCGTTCTTAAACTGCGCGGCCCGCAGACCGGCGGCATGACCGCCGCTGAACGGGCCGACCTGCTGACGGCTCGTTTGGAACGCCTCGCCAACACGCCCGCCGCGCTTGCGCCGGACGCCGTTCAAGTGACCATCCTGCCGGCTGGGAATGTGACTCTGGCGCTGGCCGGAACGCCGATTATTACAGCCGCCGCCGCCGAGGTCGCCGGGTCCGGGTTCGCCACCCCTGGCCTTCTGGCAAACGCTTGGGCCAAGAACCTGCGGGCTGCCCTTGCCGCCTCGCCGTCTACCCTTGTGCCGCCGGCTGCGCCGGCTCCTGCGCCGACTGTGACGCCGCCCGCGACGGCGGGCGCAACAGGTGTTGCGCTGACACCAGGAAGCTAAGACTGTGCTGACGCTTGACGTAAAACGTCTTTTTGTGCTATTTTGGTTTTAATGGATGATACTGAGCCGCCGCCGAAGTACCGAGATAAGCGTACAGAGCGTTTTGCGGACGGTGAGCGCGTGAAAGATTTTCATGCCATCAAAGGCCAAGCCGAACGACGCCTCGACATTCTGGAAGCCGCCGCCAATCGCAATGACCTGATGAAGCTGCCCCGTAATCGCTTTGAGGCATTAGGCGGCGACCGCAAGGGGCAGTTCAGCATTCGAATCAACCAGCAATGGCGTCTGTGCTTCGAGTGGCCGGACGAATACGAGAAGCCTTTCAACATAGAGATTACCGACTATCATTAAACACTAAGTTAAACACCTAAGAGGTAACGACAAATGGCACGCGATCCAATCCATCCCGGCGAGTTTCTCGCTGATGAACTTGCCGAACTTGGCATGAGTGCAACTGCGCTGGCGCGAACCCTGCACGTTCCCCCCAACCGCATCTACCAAATCCTGAGCGGCAAGCGTTCTCTCACCGCAGATACGGCCCTGCGCCTCAGCCAGTGGCTTGGAACCTCTCCCGATCTTTGGATGA
The DNA here is from genome assembly GCA_964249345.1 of uncultured Armatimonadales bacterium. GTDB lineage: Bacteria > Armatimonadota > Armatimonadia > Armatimonadales > Capsulimonadaceae > JANXMY01. The sequence goes on from CAXUBO010000014.1 coordinate 4,798, forward strand.
ATCTGCAAAAGATGTATGAGCTGCGCCTTGCCGAGCAGCAGAGCGGCGAGGAGATCAAGCGCACCGTAACCCCACAGCAGTCTTCTCCGCCGCCTGTCACTCGCTTGATGTCATCTCTCTAATTCTTGATGTCATCTCTCTAATTCTTGATGTCATC
>CAXUBO010000014.1:5054-42841 GCA_964249345.1 uncultured Armatimonadales bacterium
CTCTAATTCTTGATGTCATCCCCATAACTGCGGTCTCCGTCTCCTTGAAGCGTCTTCAAGTTGTCCGGGTTCAGCGGCAGCAGATCGTCTAAAACAAACAGGCCGTCATGGCGGATGAGAACGTCGTCAAAGTAAATGTCGCCGCCGCCGAACTCCGGGCGCTGAATGAAGACCATGTCCCAGTGGACGACGGAGCGGTTGCCGTTGAAGGCTTCGTCATACGCGCCGCCGGGAGTGAAGTGGAACGAGCCGGCGATCTTTTCGTCAAACAAAATATCCTTCATCGGCTGCAAAACGTAAGGGTTGAAGCCGAGCGAGAACTCGCCGACATACCGTGCGCCTTCATCGCTGTCTAGGATCGCGTTCAGCGCCTCGGTTGTGCCGCCGCTGGAAGCGGCTTCTACAATTTTGCCGTTCTCAAAGCGCAAGGTCACGCCCTCAAAAATCGTTCCCTGGTAAATGGTCGCCGTGTTGAACGCGATAACTCCGTTCACCGAATCGCGCACCGGGGCAGAAAAAATCTCGCCGTCAGGGATGTTCGCCTTGCCGGTGCAGGGGATGGTTGGAATGTCTTTAATGGAGAACCGCAGGTCGGTTCCCACGCCGGTCAGCCGCACGGCGTCGGTGCGATCCATCAGCGCTTTGAGCGGCTCGATGACGGCGTCCATCTTGGAGTAATCAAACGTGCAGACGTCAAAATAGAAGTCTTCGAATGCTTCCGTGCTGAGGCTCGCCATCTGGGCCATCGCCGGGGTCGGCCAGCGCAGGACAACCCATTTGGTGTGGGGAACGCGGGTCTGGGAATGCACGGGGTTCCACCACAGCGAGCGGTACAGCTTCATGCGGTCATCGGGGACATCGGACAGCTCGGCGCTGTTGTCTGCCCCGCGCAGGCCGATATAGGCATTCATTTCGGCCATCCGTGCCTTTTCCAACTCTCCGGTCAGGCGCATCTGCTCTTCGGTTGCGTTCTGATACAGCGCCCGCAGGACTTTGTTGCTTTTGACCGAGACAAACGGCAGGCCGCCGGCCTCGGCAATTCGGTTGACAAGGGCGGTGACAACGTCTTCAGGCGCATCGTAGGCTTCCACTAAGACTTTCTCGCCGGGCTGGACACGGGTGGAATGGCCGATCAAAATATCAGCGAGTTTTGCGACGCGCGGGTCTTTCATAAACGCAGTTCCTTTAGGGAGAAGAATAAGAAGAGTATACCCGTCTTACGAGCGGACGATATGGGTATAAAATTGCGAACCGGCACTGGAAGTGCCGGTCTACTTTCGCGTGAAAGTCGAAGCGACTACGGATATAGCACAAAGCGCGTTTTTTGTCTTCAGTCGCTTCGACTCTCATTCAACAATAGACCGGCACTTCCAGTGCCGGGATTTTATGCGCTCACTGCCTAGAAAGAATTTACCCCTATGCCTGATTATGAGCATTCTCTGACCATTGAAGCGTCCCCGGAGACGGTATTCGCGTTCGTCTCCGAGATCGCCAACCTGCCGAAGTACCTGCCGACTACCCACCATGCGGAGCCGCAGCCCGGCGGGCGAGTGCGGGTTCAAGGAGAAGCCGGTGGGCATCACTACGATTCCGACGGCTACTTCCGGTTGGACAAGCCGAACTTCCGCATGGAGTGGGGTTCCGACGGCGAGAACCGCTACTTGGGCTGGCTGGAAATTGACGGCATGGAAGACGAGTGCGAAGTGACGGTGCATTTGACGTTCCAGCCGAAGCCGGAGCAAGGGGAGCGCATGGACGAGCAGACGGGAGACCGGGACAAAACCATCTCCGACGGCCTGATCGCGTCGCTGGAATCGATCCGCAACCAAGTGGAAGGCCACGGGGGCAAAGTGGAGCCGGCGGCAGCAACGTAAAGAAGCAGAGTAAAGAAGCAGAGTAAAGAAGCAGAGTAAAGAAGCAGAGTAAAGAAGCAGAATGCCGCTTGCATTATTTGGCGGCGTGTGCTAAAATAACAGTGCGGACACCGCCTGGCGCAATCCTTACCCGGAGCGTTACCCAAGCGGCTGAAGGGGCGGGTTTGCTAAACCTGTAGTGGGGCTTTCGTTCCAGCGAGAGTTCAAATCTCTCACGCTCCGCCAGAAAATGCGGTGTTTGTACCCAAAGCGGCTTGGAGCAATCCAGGCCGCTTCTTTGTTTGCAAGGTCTTTTTTATAAATGGTGAATTTATGCACGATGATTTGCCTGTCATGGAACCTGTGGACTGGCGGAAGTTTATCCAGTTTGATGCCAAATCCGCCGCTGTGCTGATTGGCTGCGCCCTGTTTTTAATCGGCTTCCTTGTGGTCCTGCCGCGCTGGCTGAACGGGCGGGAACAGGCGGATTTTGCGGGTGTCGCCGCCCAGACTGCGCCTGGGAAAGTCACGGCGATCCAGATTTCTCCGGTCAGCACCGGCGGCGGCGGCCTTTTTAACGCGGTCAACCTGGCGTTTGCCGGCCACAGCGTCTACTACGCCCTGCCGCCGGAAAGCCGCTGGAAACCGCGCTCCGGTCAGCCTGTGGCGGTAGTCTTCCGGGTAGGACGCGAGACTAAAATGGTCCATGTTGATTCGGTGACGCCAGAGTAGCCGACGCCATGCCAAAAGCATTTTTCGCGCCGCTGTTTCTGCTGGACCTTGCCGCAACGCTCTACATGTGGGGCGTCATCTGGACAATTCAGATAGCCCAGTATTCCCTGTTTGCTCGAATTGGGACCGCGCAGTGGCAGGACTACCACGCGGTTTACACGCGCTCCATCACGTTTGTCGTGCTTCCGGCAATGGTAACGGAGTTGGGAACGTCGGGCCTGCTGGCGCTCCTGCGCCCGTCCTGGCTGTCCCCGGCTCTGCTGTGGGCAGGCTTAGTCTGTGCCGCCCTCACTTGGGCCGTGACGTTCTTTGTCTCTGTGCCGCTGCATGACACGCTTGGACGCGGCTTTGATGCGTCCGCATGGGTGCGTCTGGTCGCGACAAACTGGCTCCGCACGGCGTTCTGGACCGCCCACGCTTTGATTCTGCTGCTGCAACTGTGGCGTTTGCTGCCGAAAGCGTAACAAAAAACCCCCTCGCTTATTTTGATAAGCGAGGGGGTTTTTGTAAGCTGCCGGACAAGGACTCGAACCTTGGGCCTGCACATCCAGAGTGTGCCGTTCTGCCAACTGAACTATCCGGCACTATTTATTTGTATTTGGCCTAACATTTCTGCCACTGTATGTAGAAGTCTGGCTATGGCAATTTGGGCAAAGTAGCTGCAAATTTTCCAGCCGATTGTCGTTTTTAACACCATTAATATGATGCAAATGCATAGACAGCGGCTTACCATTCCACTCAACCACACCACATTCGGCACATCTGCGGTCAAGTATCCCATCGCCAATCAGCCGCCAGCGGAGATGGGAACGCGCAGTATTGCGTTGCTGCGCTGTCAGTACCTCAATGGGTATTCGGTAATCTTTGCGTGTTACAACCTTGCCGTCCCGAATGGCATTATACCAGGTTGCATTACAAATACCAAAATGTCTTCGGCATTGGTTGACACCATTTCCCGCGTCATAATATCGCTGCACTTAAGCCCAGTCGTGAACTTTGTAGTTGGGCGGCGGTTTGACGCTTTTGGCGTGGTACGAAATCGTAGACTTGGCACAGCCAATCTCGGCAGCAATTTCTTTGTACGTTTTGCCCGCCGCCAGCAGGGCGAGTATTTGCTGCTTCATTGCCATCCCTAGCTTGTTCGGACGCAGAAACTATACCCGCCCTGATAGGGACTTGTCAAGCCATCTTTGCTTAAGGCGCAGGCAGGGCTGCCAGCGGCGTCAGGTGCAGGAGCAGCATCGGCTCGTCTTCCGCTTCAATCTGCACCACCGTCTCGCCTTCAGGCGTGACATGCACTTGCAGGCTTTTCGGGCCGGCAATGAAACGCTCCATGCTGTCCTTGCCTTCCGTGCCGAGCATCAAAACCAGGGAACCGGCATCGCTGCCTTTGCTTTCCAGGGTCATGCCGACAAACGGCAGGTTTTCGGCGGCATACTGATCGCCCATGTCCGTGCCGAGCATTTCCAGCGTCGCCGTCTCGCCGGCGTGCTGCTTGGAGAAATCTTCGGCGAATGAGGCCCAGTCGCTCTGCTCTATGATCTGAGTTTGGTTGTCCATCGCTGCATCCTTTACACTTTGCTTTTTGGAGTTTGTTCTTTAGAGTTTGTTCTTTAGAAGTAATCTAAACCCTACTTACCCAAAAACGTGCTACAATGGCGCATCTGTTTTAGGCGAAATGCAATGCTGAAAAATCTTTGGATGCTGATGGTCACTGCTTTTTTTTGCCTGGCTCTCTTTTTCCTGCCGGGGACTGGCCGCGCCCAGACGTTCCAAGTGGACTTTTCCCGGTGGACCGGGCCGCCGCTGGTGAAGGACAAGTTTGGGGTGTATCAGACGCCGTTCTTTTTCAAGGCGCATCCACCCCTGTCCACCGACATGACCGGGCTGCTTCGAGAAGCGGGAGTGCGAGACCTGCGCTATGAGATGGGCTGGGGCAAGCCGGATACCTATGCGTTTGACCAGATTTCCGGTACCCCGGCGGTCCTCAAGATTGATTGGACGCGCCTGGACCCGTTCGTCACGCAGCTTATTCAGGCGGACGTGACGCCGCTTTTTGCAATGACTTATGACCCGATTCCTCTGAAAACAGGGAGCGGCTGGCAGCGCTGGAAGGACCTGCCGAGCAGCCTCACCGCCTGGCGGGAAATTAACCGGCGCTATGCCTCCCACTACCGGCGTCTGGGTCTGGAAGAAGCGCGTTATGAGATGTGGAACGAGCCGGACCTGCCCGGCGACGGCGGCAAGGTCTTCTTTAACGGCGATGCTGCGGGCTACGCCCGGCTGTTCGCCGCCGGGGCTGCCGGTGTTCATGCCGAAAACGCTGAAGCGGGTGGGCCGGCGGTCGCTTGGATGCGGGAGTACGCCCAGGCAATGCTGCCTTGCGGGCCGGACTTCGCCTCGATTCATGGCTACGGCAACTCCCCCGCCCAGCTTGCCATCCTGCGCAGCGTGGTCAAAGATCAGCCGTCTCTGCCGATCCTGCTGACCGAATATGCGTCTTTCAGCAGTTTCGGCTTGCACGCGCCTTGCAGCCGCTACCCGGCCGCCGCGCTGTTCTTTCGCGATGTGCGCGGGCTGCTGGCGCAAACCGATGTGCCGAAAGTTTACTGGGCGCAGTGGATTGACAACGATTTGGGAATGGTCACGGAGGACTTGCACCGGAAAGCTCTCTTCAACGCCTACAAACTGTACCAAACGCTGCTGCCCGTAGACCGCAGCCCCGTCACGCCGGACGGCGAAAACGGCGTCGGTCTGCTGGCCGCGTCCGACCCGCATACGGCAGGTGTCGTTTTGTGGAACGAAAGCGCGGCAGACCGCATGGTCACCGTCAACTTAACGCACCTGCCGTTCACGCGCGGCGCGGGGCAGGTGTACCGAATTGACGGCGCTCATGCCAGCTATCTTGACAATGCCGCTTCGGAAAATCTTTCTTCGGAAAATCTTTCGGAAAATCTTTCGGAAAATCTTTCGGAAAATCTTTCTGCGACCGCTTCTTGGCGTATCACAGGTTCCCGCACTGCCTGGACCGGCCGCATTCCTGCGCTTGGCGTCGTCTTTCTGCGGGCCACCGGCACTGGCGGCCATTCCCTGCTTCGTCCGGTGCATTTGGGAACATTTGCCGGAAATCGTTACTGGTATTCAAGCCGCGCGGGGGGCGGCTGGGCGGATTTCGATGCCCGCACCGGGATTGCGCGTTTGGGAACGGGCGACCTGTTAGGGAGTGCCCCGCTTCTTGGCTGCGTCATTGACAATCCCGCCCCGCGCTGGATGGCTCAGGCGGCGCGGCGGGGAGTCTTTTCGTCCCGCGCTGTGAACAGCCTGTTCGGCCTGCGGATTGATTACGGCTCGACGCGCGGCGGCTGGAAGAAAAGCATCTTGTGGTACGACGGCGCTGCCGGCGTGGCACGGACAGCCGCGCTGCCCTGGAGCATGGCCTCTGCACCGGCGTCTGTGCTGCGCCGAGAGCCAAAGCTGGCCTCCAGCGAGGCGTTCCGTTTGGAAATCGCCAAAGACGCGCCGCCGAATTGGAACCACCGGATACTCCTAACGCCCATTCTTCAGGACATGGGGCCGCATTCTCAGGCGCGGCTTATTTTTCTGCCGATGAAGTAACCCCCCGGCCTCATTATTGGGGGCCGGAGGGCCATCTACGGAACATTGACGCCGCGTGCCGCGACCCAGAGCTTGTACCAATCCGTACGGGACAGCGTAATGGACGCGGCATCGGCGGCTTCTTGGATGTGTTCCGGGTTGTTGGAGCCGACCAGGGGAATAATCTTTGCCGGGTGCGCCAGCAGCCAGGCGAGTGCAATCTGGCCGGGCGTCGCGTCGCCGTAAGCCGGTCCCATTTCAGAAAGCGCGGCCAAAGTCCGGGAAATGGCCGGGCGGGCGTCGGCGGGAACTTCACGTCGTCCCGACAGCCAGCCGCCGCCGAGCGGGCTGTATGCCAGCGGCGTGATGCCAAGTTCGAGGCACTGGTCCAACACGCCGTCGCCGCTGTCTGCGCCTGCCGCCTCGCTTGTGGCTTTGCCGCCCGCCGCGCCTTCGTAGATCGGGTCCAGACGGAGCAGCGAAATCGAGATTTGGTTGGAGACAATCGGCGCTTTCAAATACTTTTGCAGGGCCAGCGTCTGCTGCGGGTAGTAATTGGAGATGCCGACAGACTTGATCAAGCCTTCGGCCATGAGTTCATCCAGCACGGCGGCGGTCTCGGCGGGATGGCTGAGTGGGTCAGGGCGATGCAATTGGTACAAGTCAACGTAGTCTACGCCCAAACGGGACAGCGAGCCGCGCAGACTTTCCCGAATGTAGGACGGCGCATGTTCGTAGTAGCCTCGGCGGATGCCGACTTTGGTGGCAATGAATATCTTTTCGCGGCTGCCGGGAACGGCCTCCAAACAGTCCTTAAAGATGGACTCGCAGGCGGTCCCGCCGTAGATGTCGGCATGGTCGTAGAACGTGATGCCGGCTCCCAGCGACGCTTCAAACGCGGCAATGGCTTTGCGGCGATGCTCCGGGCCGACTTCAGCAGGGTTCCAGGTTCCTGCGAGGCCCATGCACCCCAGAGCGATGCGCGAAACGGGAACCTGTTTTGGCCCAAACGGCTGCGTCGGCATTGTCATAAATTTGTCCTTCTTTTTTCGTGCTTAGGCAGCCCGCGCGAGGCCGTCCATCTGCTTGCGGACCGAGTGCAGGCCATAGAGGCACAGCTCAAACTCGTCCGAAATCTTTTGGAGCGTTTGCGCTTCCCGCCGGTAGTCGCCGTAGTCATGCGAGGCGGCAATGGCATAGCTGTTTTTGCCCTGCTGGACGTAATCCAGCAGATGGTCCCGGCGGGTCTGCGCCTGCAAGCGCGGCAGGCTTTCCGGGTAAATGCCCGCCCAGAAGAGCGTAAAGTCGCCGATATGCTTGTGAACCTCGCGTTCGCGGTTGAACGAAGTCGCGGCCAGCCGGACATCGGCATGAAGCAGCATCTCGGCGACTTCTTCCAGCGGACGGCCGGACAGGTCTTTGATTTTGTAGACTTGTTTCATGTGGGCAAAGTCTACCAGAACGTCCGCCAAGTAATCCGCGACATGGGACTCATAGACGCCCAGCGTCTGAACAAAAGCGCGTTCGACGAGTGCGCCAAACAAGCGGCGCAGCGTCGGGTCGGTGCGGGATGAGCTAAGTTCAAAGGACAATGATTTGTTCTCCTAGCGATGTCAGATAAAATCCATCTGTCACAGAAACGAAGAAGCACGTCATTGCGCTTGCGGGCTGCCAGATATACACTATCTTCGGCAGATTTCGGCGGCGAAACCAGAGAGTTGTTCGGCAGAGGAAAGTAATATTCCTGCGTCTGAGGTTCCGTGGAACTAAAGTTCTCCGCTGTGGGGCGAAGCGCCTACCGTCCACCTTCGTGGACGAAGAACAAGAACCTGGGGTCGTAATCCTATTCGTAGTCCGCGCAGGCGGACATTGGGCGTCTTCGCCCCACAGCGGAGAACTTTAGTTCCACGCAAGCTGCCTGGCTCTTCCCCTTAATGCGACTGCGGGACAACAATGCCCAGATGCACCAAGTAAATCAGCGCAGCGCCCAGCGCAATTCGGTAAACAATGAACGGCATGGTCGTGTGCTTCTCGTCGCTCAGATATCCCAGCAGCCAGCGGACAACAATGTACGCGAAGATGCCTGCGACAACGGCGGCAAAGATGTACGGCCCGGCGACTGCGCCGAGCGCGGGCGTTGCGACGTGCGGAGCAGCGGCAGACGCCCCGTGGACCGTGTCGCCAAACTGCTTCGGCAGCAGCGTCTTGATGAGCTTGTACAGACCCGCCAGCGTAATCGCGGGAACCGACAGCAGAAACGAGAACCGGGCGGCTTCCTCGCGCTCCAGTCCCAAAAACAGCCCGGTCGTGATGGTCACGCCGGAGCGGGACGTGCCGGGGATCACTGCCAGCGCCTGCACGACGCCGATGCCGAGCGCCTGCCCCAGCGTTAAACTTTCCAGCCGCCGCCTTTTCTTGCCGATTATTTCAGCCGCCAGCAGGAACAGCGCCAGAACAATCATGGCCCCGGCGATAAAGTAAAGGTTGCGGTACTCGCCGTCAATCTTTTTTTCCAAAGCCAGGCCTGCAATGATGATCGGAACGGTCGCAAATACGACGTACCAGGCCAGCCGCGCGTCTTCGTCACCTTTCGGAAACAGCACGCCTTTTTGCAGGCTGCGGCCCAGACCCGCGAAATATCGAGCCAAATCTTTGCGGAAGTAGGCGATAATCCCGACCATCGGCCCAAGCTGCGCGATGGCGGAGAACGCCGCTCCGGTGTCGTTGGGCCAGGAGTGCGGGTAAAAGTGGTTCAGCAGGGCAGGCAGTATCCGCATGTGGGCGGTGCTGGAAACGGGCAGGAATTCGGTGACGCCTTGAACGAGGCCCAGAATGAGCGCCTGAAAGTAGGAAATGTACGGCGTGTAATTATCGGTCGTCAAAAGATCGGTCGGCGGCAAAAGCAAGCTCTCCTGTGTGATAGTTGTTGTAAGTAAGAAGCCACGGAATAAGAAGCCACGCATTGAAAAGCGAGGCTCGGAAGTTCCCCGTGTCGAGGCGACACAAGAAATGCCTAGCCCGTTTGTCTTCAGTCGCCTCGACGGTGTGCTTTTCATAGCCACGGATTTCAATCCGTGGCTTTTTGCTCTGCGTCTTATGTATCTACGTCTTCTTATATATCGGCTTTTTATATATCGGCTTACTGCGTCTTCATCAAAAGCGGCGGCGAACGCTGCTCTAGCCGGGCGGCGCGGCGGGGACGCAGGACATAATGGGCCACAAGAATGCGCCCAATGGCGGCCAGCGGCGCAGCCAAAAACATGCCGAGCAGGCCGAAGAACTCTGCGCCGATCAGCAGCACGATAATCACCACAGCCGCGTGCAAGTGGATTCGATGTCCAATGAACTTGGGCATGAGCAGCTTGCTCTCAAGCAAGTGCAGCAGGCTGAAAAAGATCAAAACTTTGAGGGCCAGCTCCAGACCCCCGCCGTGGCTTCCCGGCAGGACTGCGGCCAGCAGCACAATCGGAATGCCGCCCAAAATCGGGCCGATAATCGGGATCGCCCGCGTCACGCCCGCCAGCAGCCCCAAAATCAGCGCATAGGGCATATGGATCAGCGACAGCCCGGCGTACACGACCGCCCCGGCAATAACGCACAGCCAGAGCTGGGCGATAATATATGTCCGCATAATGCCCGACGATTCGCGCAGCAGCGTCAATGTCTCGCGGACGCGGGGGCGAGGAACCAGCGCGAGAAACTCATTGCGAAGCGCATGGCCGTCCAGCACAAAGTAAAATGCCAGCACGGGGATCAAAATTAAATCCACAATGCGGGCCAGCCCGGACGCAGTGGCGAGCAGCGCATTTTGCAGCCAGGGCAGCGGGGAAAAGCTGTCCCCGCCGCTGCCGCCGGGCCGGTGCAGCATCGCTTTGAGACTAGGCGGCAGGCTGTTGTACTCGGTTTGCAACACGGCGGCATACTGGGAGATTTTTTGCTGGTACGCCGGCAGATTGCTTGCCAAACCGTGGAGCTGGTCGGCAAATGGGGAAACCATCAGTGACGCTCCGGCAGACACGAAATAGCCCAATGCGAGAAAAACAAACAGCGTCGCGCCCAGCCGCTGCGTTCGGGGCCGCACTTTCGGGATGCGCCGCCGGCACAGCCAGTTGACCGGGCCAATCAGTGCGAACGCCAAAATTGACGCGACGATGATGTCGGTTAAAATCGTGTGGATGCGCCAGACGAAGTAGGCCGTGAAGGCAATGGAGGCCAGCCGCACCAACAGCTTCCAGAATTGCCCAAACCAGATTTCCGCATTGTGCGTCGGCTCGCGCCGGGGAATAACACTCATAACTGGCTTATTTATCACTGGCTATTCGTAAGAGCATCGGCAACGCGCCTCGCGGCAAGACCGTCCCCGTAGGGAGACACGGCGCGGGCCATCGCGGCGTAGGCTTCGGGATCAGACAGCAGGCGGGAGGCTTCGGCGACAATTCGCTTGGTATCGGTGCCGACAAGCTTTGCGGTTCCTGCCGCGACGCCTTCAGGCCGCTCAGTGGTCTCGCGCAGCACCAAAACGGGCTTGCCTAAACTGGGCGCTTCTTCCTGAACGCCGCCGGAGTCGGTTAAAATCAGCGCGGCTTTTTGTTCCAGCTTGACAAACGGCACATAATCCTGCGGCTCAATGAGCCTGACGCGCGGATGGCCTGCCAAACTCGGCGTCAGCATGGCGCGTACTAAGGGGTTCAGGTGCCACGGCACGACGGCAACCGTGTCAGGAAAAGCGTCTACAATCTGCCGCACCGCTTGTCCAATCCGGGTCATCGGCGCACCCCAGTTCTCGCGCCGGTGCGTCGTGACCAAAATCATGCGGCGCGGGTCGGCGAGTATTTCCGCCAGCAGGGGATCAGCCGGCGTATACGGCTTGGCCGCGACTTGAAGCAGCGCGTCGATGACCGTGTTTCCCGTCAGCACAATCGCCTGGTCCCTCACCCCGTCGGCTTGGAGGTTGGCGGCGGACTCCGGGGTTGGCGGAAAATGCAGGGTCGCCAGCCGCGTCGTCAGCAGCCGGTTCATTTCTTCCGGGAACGGGTCATACTTGTTGCCTGTTCGCAGCCCCGCTTCCACATGCCCGAACTTTGCCTGATGGTAGAACGCACCCAGGGCGGCCACAAAGGTCGTCGTCGTGTCCCCCTGCGCCAGCACCCAGTCGGGCTTCTCCGACGCGAGTATCGGGTCCAGCCCGTTCAAAGCCCGCGTCGTCACCTGCGAAAGCGTCTGCCCCTGCGTCATAATGTCCAGGTCATAGTCGGGCGTAATTCCAAACACCGACAGCACTTGATCCAGCATCGACCGGTGCTGCCCCGTTACCGCGACTTTGACATCAAACTCGGCAGGCCGCCGTTTGAGTTCCAGTACCACCGGGGCCATTTTAATTGCATCCGGCCGGGTTCCAAATACGCACAAAACTTTTTGCATACTAAGCTAATTCGATTTCGCGCCGAGAAGTTCTGCTAGGCTTGTCCTACCGTACTGTTCGGCAACCTGCAATGGAGTCAAGCCTGCGTGATTATGCTTGCCTTTGTCTGCGCCATGCCTCAGCAGTTCCTGAACCAATCTATATTCGGGAAACTTCGCGGCGATATGCAGCGGCGTCTCCCCAGCACTGTTGACGGCATTGACCTCCGCCCCGTGTTTCAGCAGCAGCTTGGCAACTTCAGTCTCGCCAATAGCCGCGACGTGCAGCGGCGTAAACCCTGCCTTATCCTGCGTGTTTACATCTGCCCCATGCTCAAGGAGAAGTGCCACAGTCGGTATACGGTCGAAAACAAGCGGCTCTTCATAAATAGCGACAGACAGGGGGGTTCTGCCCCAATTATCTTTTGGGTCTACGGCGGCAGACTTGTTCAAGAGGAACCGAGCGGCATCCGCGTTCTCCTCCCAGGTTGCGAAGTGCAGCGGCGTTCGCCCGTTTTTGTCTCGGACATTGACCAGCGCTGGGTTTTGCTGCACCAATTGCTGAACGAGGGTGCTGTCTTCCTGCTCCATCGCTGCGACAATCTCCTTTGCTTTCTCGGCGACATCAGGAGGGGCAAGTAACACTTTATATTCCTTCTACGCTCAGATACTCGTTAATCTGCTGAATGCGTTTTGCTTGAACGCCCGTTGAGTCCTTACCGGCATTAACGATACGCCGGGCTAACTCTTGATAAGCTTCCAAGTTGTCACGGGTCAAGTCTTGCCCTGCCTGCAAGTCTGGTGGCGTGTTCTTGTTTCCGAAGAAATCTCGCAAAGAGTTGATATTGTCGGGCTTGTCGTAAATCCATAGTTTGATCTCATCCAGTGAGAGACCACTAAAATCCATGTACCAAAATCTACTTATCTCCCGTAAAACCGGAAAAGCACCAAAGCGACGGCGCAGAAACTCGCGGTGATGGCGTAGATCATGTAGACGGCGCGGCGCTGGGAGCCGTCGTACTTTTTTAACAAAATATGATGGATGTGCGACGTTTTATCGGGCAAATAAGCCGGCGTCCGGGCAAGGGTGCGCTGGGTGACGACGCGGATGCCGTCAAAGATCGGCACGCCTAACACTAATACGGGCAGGGCAACGGAAACCGTTGCCGCAATCTTGAACGTGCCGATAATGGAAATCGCGGCCAGCGTGAAGCCCAAAAACTGCGCCCCGACTGTTCCCATAATGATGGACGCCGGGTGCTTGTTGAAGCGCAGAAAACCGACGCAGACGCCCACTAAAGTCGCGGCGATAATCGTCACTTCATACTGCGGCGCACGCGCCGCCGCCGACATCAGCGCCAAAGTAGACGCGCAGATCGCGCACACCCCCGCCGCAAGGCCGTCCAGCCCATCAATGAAGTCTACGGTCTTTGCGACGCCGAACACCCACAAAATTGTTCCCGCCGCCGAAAGCCAGTACGGGAACGGCAGCCAGTTGGATGCCGCCATGCCGGGCGGGACCGGATGCGCCGGAACCGGCGCGAAGGGATTTGTGATGCCGTCAATCCGCACGTCAAACAGCACCAATATCCCGCCGGCGGCAATCAAGGCCAGCGCCTGCCACTTGGCGGAAACCTCAAACTTGTCGTCCACCACGCCGACCACGGCCACGACCGAGGCCGCCGTCAGGACGCCGACAAACCGTTCCACCTGCAAATGGGTCCACGGGTACTGGGCATGGAAGAGCGAGTGGTAAAGGTAGACAATGCCGAGCGTCACCATAAACGCGCCGAACATCGCCAAGCCCCCCCAGCGCGGCAGCGGCTTTTTATGCACGTCCCGCTCGCGCGGCACGGCGACCGCGCCAAAGCGCATCGCCAGCCTGCCGACCAGCGGCGTCAGAAAATAGCTCAGTCCGACCGCCAGCAAAAACGCCAGCCAGGGCAGTCTCCACAGGGGCATGATCTTACGTTCCCTTTCACCAATCGGCAACAATACCAAACATTGTGCGAGGAACGTCCAGCCGGGCGGAGATGGCTTGGGCCAGTTCTTCTGCCGCTTGAATTTTGGTTACCTCGACAAATTGGTAGTGCTTGGTACTGACATTCAGCAAACGCTCCCAGCATGAGCCGCGTGAGCGCGGCTGCTTCCAAAGAATCCCAACGCGATACCATTCGCCTCCCTCCGATGACCCCCAGCGCACATCAATACTTTGGATGTCGCTGAACGGGCCGCGCCGCTGCCAGAGGAAAGAAAACAAGCCGATTGTCTGCTGATACATCTTTTGATTGTAATCCAGGCGTATCTTGCGCCGTAAAGACCCGTAAAAACCGGCCAGTACGCCGCCAAGACAAAACAGCACGACAAATAACCAACTTAGAACGTCTGCTGTCCCACTCGGTGGAGTATTGCAAAAAATAAAAACAAACAAAAACAAGCAGAAACCAAAAAAACCGCCGACAACAAACGCCGTGCGTCTGAACAGAAACGGAGTGTGAAAAATCGTTTCCTCATTTGTGTCCTGCGCGATGTATAGTTTGATCTCAGAGGAGTTCACAAACATCGGTATCCATCCCGCACAGTCTCAGGCAGCGACCGGCGCGTTGTCAAGCCGCACGGTGACGGTTGCCGCTTCGGACATAAGTTCCGGGAGCGGCCTGCCGCAAGCAAGCAATGTTTCCAAATGAGCTTGCAAGGCGGTCTTCAACAAATGCAGCGTTTCGGCCCGTGTCGAGAACTCCAAAACGAGATCGGGAACATCGGCGGGAGTAGCCGACCAGTTGCCAAGCGGCGTCGGCTGCAAAATGACCAGGTAGCGGCGCGGCGCATGGCCGGGCAACGTGATAGTCACCATTGCCGTTTCCGCCTGCGGAACAGGGATCGGGTCGCCGTCTCGCTGCATCCAGTCCAAATGGCCTTGAAGCGCCTCCTGAAACATAGCGCGTGTTTCTGCCAGCGTGTCCGCTGCGGAGATACACCCCAAGACATCGGGTGCATAGGCCGACCAATTATTTTCTGCTGGCTCTAAGATTACAAGGTATGTAGTCATGGTCTTAATCCTGCTTGCAGCCAAACGCTTCTTAATGTTTTGATCGCGAGGTCTTTGCTTGGATGACCAGCGACGGTAACTTTGCCTGGCTTCGTTGGATGCTTGAATTGGCGATGGCTGCTTTCGGTTTTGACGTAATACTAACCATCTGCTTCTATGCGTTTGATGACATCGCGCACTTTCATCCGTGAAGCCCTTCCCTGTGTGGAACAAAACGCATTTAGCCGGGGAAGTGGTCGCAGAGTGACTTGACATCGCGCCGAACTTCATCATAAGCAGCGGCGTTGCCGATGTTTGTTAATGTGCGGGCGAGGCAGTCGGCGATTTCATCCATTTCAGACTCGCCGAGGCCCCGGCTGGTGGTGGCGGGGGTGCCGAGACGCAGGCCGCTGGTGACCCAGGGCTTTTCGGTGTCGTAAGGAATGGCGTTCTTGTTGGTGGTCAAGTTCACTTTGTCCAGCTCGACTTGAGCCGTCCGGCCCGTGAGTTTTTGCGGGCGCAGGTCTACCAGCATCAAGTGGTTGTCCGTGCCGCCGGAAAAGAGCGTGAAGCCGCGCGACATCAAACCCGCCGCTAAGGCTTTGGCATTGCGCTTGATCTGCTTCTGGTAGGCAGTAAAGCCGGGCGAATGCGCCTCCAAAAGAGCGACGGCTTTGCCGGCGATGACGTGCATCAAGGGGCCGCCCTGGGTGCCGGGGAAGACCGCCGAGTCAACAGCTTTGGCATACGGCTCGTCGCACAAAATCATGCCGCCGCGCGGGCCGCGCAGCGTTTTGTGGGTGGTTGTCGTGACGATGTGGGCGAACCCGACAGGGCTGGGATGCTCGCCTGCCGCGACAAGTCCGGCGATATGGGCGATGTCGGCAAGCAATAACGCTCCGACTTCATCGGCAATGGCCCGGAGGCGCGGAAAGTCAATGACGCGGGGATAGGCCGACGCGCCCGACGTAATCATCTTGGGCTTGACTTCGCGGGCAATTCTTGCACATTCGTCGTAGTCAATCCGGCCCGTTTCTTTGTCTACGCCGTAAAACTGGGCGTCATAAAACTTGCCGGAAAAGTTCACGGGGGAGCCGTGCGTCAGATGCCCGCCCTGGTCCAGCCGCATTCCCAAAATCGTGTCGCCTGGCGCTAAAAACGCCGTAAAGACGGCGATGTTGGCCGACGCGCCGCTGTGGGGCTGGACGTTGGCATGGTCCGCGCCGAACAACTGCTTGGCCCGGTCAATGGCAAGCTGCTCGACAATATCCACATACTCGCAGCCGCCGTAGTAGCGCTTGCCGGGGTAGCCTTCGGCGTACTTGTTGGTCAGCACCGACCCCTGCGCTTCCATGACGGCATGAGACGCGACATTCTCCGACGCGATCAGCTCCAGCTTATCGTTCTGCCGGCCTTCTTCTTTGCGAATGGCCGCGTAAATGTCCGGGTCTGCTTCCGACAGCGGCGCGTCCCGCCGGATTAAATACTCGTTTTCCGCGTTGATGTTGTCTGAGCCGTCTTGGGTCAGTTCTCGTTCAATTAGTGCCACAGGCAAGGCTCCTTGTTCTATAATCTCCAAAAGTTGTGCCTATGATACTCTATTTTGAGCTAAATGACAAGAGAAACAAACTAAATTACTACAAGTGTAGGTAAACTGCTGCTATGAAACTGATTTTTCTGCTGCTCGCAAGCGCCGCGCTCTTGGTAAAGATTGGAACACCCGCCGACGCGGACACGCCGTGCTATAAAATGACCGTGCTGCCGCTGGCCTCTTATGGCTACAATGATATAAACGACGAAGCTCTTCAAGGCGATTGAGATTAACGACAAGGGCTGGATTATCGGCGAGGGCTGGATTATCGGTGAGGGCGCAGTTTACAAGACGCCGAAGGAGAGGCAGGCCGTGAAGCCGTTCACTTTTCTGCTGACGCCGAAATAGCTACTCCGGCAGGCGGCGGAGGGCGAGCATGGCGACATCGTCGCGGCGGACATCGGCGGCGAAGCGGGTAACGGCGTCGTAGAGGGCGGATACAGCGAGGTCGGCGGAAACATCGGCGGCAGGGAGCAGAGCGGCAAGGCCATCCAGCCCAAGAAAGCTTTGGTCGGCAGCGCGGGCTTCGGTGAGGCCGTCGGTATACAATAAAAGCAGGTCGCCGGAAGCAAGCGTCACCGCGCATTCGGCGTAGGGAACGCCCGGCAGGCAGCCGAGCGCGAGGCCGTCGCCCGGCGGCAGCGGCAGCGCCTTCCCGGTCAATGCCGAACGGAGTAGGGGCGGCTCATGGCCGGCGCTGGCGTAGATAATGTTGGCTGTTTCGGTATCAAGAACGCCGTAAAAGAGCGTGACAAAGCCCTCGTGGCTGCTCATCGGGCTGCACAAAACGTCATTGACGCGGGCCAGGACTGCGCCGGGAGCGTGCGGCATTTCCAGGGCAAAGCCCCGCAGCGTGTACTTCAGCATGGCGGTCTGCACGGCGGCTTTGAGGCCCTTGCCGGAAACATCGGCCAGGACAATCCCTAGCTGATGCTCGCCCAGCGAAAACAAGTCGTAAAAGTCGCCGCCGATCAAAGATTCTTCCAGGGCGGCTTGATACTTGTGCGCGAACTCGATCACTCCGGCCTGCGGGGGGACGGTCGGCAGCAGACTTTTTTGCAGGGTCTCGGCGATGTCGCGCTGCCGGTCATGCGCGGCTTGAAGCGCGGCAAACAAGCGGGCATTTTCCAGCGTCACCGATGCCTGCGCGGCCAGCGCCAGCGCAAAGCCCGCCGAGTCACTTTGGCGCAGGCGCGGGCCGGCGTCCAGCAGGCAGAGCAGGCCAATGGCTTTCTGGTCACGGGAGCGCAGAACAAACAGATAGCCGGGACTGTTCAGGAACGCCGCCGTTTTCGCGTCCATCCCCAGTGTCGCCGCCGCGTTTTGAACGTAATGCGCGGGCGCGTCCCCGCCGGATGTGCTGCGGGTCACGCGCCCCGGCAGCTCCTCTACGGTTCGGGCCAGCGGAAGATCATAAAAGGAATGGCGCAGGGCGCGGCCGCGCTCGCTTTCGTCGCGAACAGCCTGAGCATCATGGGCGGCCAGCGGCACAAACTGCCGAGACTGCTCCTCGTAGCCATAGACCGCAACCCGGTGGCAGCTAAGAATCCGGGCGGCTTCATCGGCCAAAATCTGCATCAGCAGCGGGGCATCCGACGACGCTTCCACGGCCTCGCCGGTACGGGCCACCAGCGCACGCAAAATCTCGTCGCGCCGCAGGGTCTCCCGGTACAGCCGGGCGTTCTGCACGGCCACCCCCACTGTCGCGCTGACCGCTTCCAGCAGCGCCTGGTCGCCTTCGCTGAAGCCTTCCAGCGGATTGAGCGCCCCGCCCCGGTTTCCGACCATGACCAGGCCCAGCACGAGGTCGCCCTGGCAGATCGGGACCACAATGACGCTCCGCATCTTGAGAAGCGCGGCGGCCCGGTCCGTCTTCCACGTTTCTTCCAAGTTGTGCCGGCGCTGCGTGACGCCGGTGCGCCGGGCCAAATCCGTTGCCCCGCTGCTCAGCTTCTCGGTCAGGGGAGCCTGGATGCCGGGAGCAAGGTTATAGAACGCCGCCCCGCCCGGCTCCGCCCTGCCGGACTCCGACAGCAGCCAGAGCGCTCCAAACTCGCCGTCCACCGCCAGCGTCACTTCTTTAATGGCGACGCTGAGGATTGTCGGCAGGTCCATTGTTCCGGCGATGGCCCGGTCAATGACATGCAGGCTCCGCAGCTCGCTGTTTTGCCGCGTCAGCGTGTCCTGCATCCGGTCCAGAGTTCGGATTAGAAACGGCGCGATGACAATGGACAGCACAATGGCGATGCCGTTAATGGCAAGCGCGGCCTGCGTCGAGTGCGCGAACCGGCCCGGCAGCAGAAAGGTCAGCAGCAGGCTGAACACGGCAAACAGCAGAATGCCCGAAAGCGCCGACAGCCATGAGCCGCCCGACCGGCTGCCAAAAATCTGCCCAAAAATCTGTTGGAGTGAGTTCATGGAAAATCAAGGTCAGGAGCCATGCCATGAATGGCACGGCTATTGGGCGCGGACGCCGCAAACTACGCCTTCGGCGCACTCGGAGCATCTTAGCGCAGGTGTTAGCCCCGCGAAGCGGTGGGTTTGCGGCGCCTGCGCCCAGTAGCCGTGTGCTTCAGCACATGGTTTCTTAATGCTGCTCCTCGTAAAGGGCGTCCTTCCAGCCCGCCGGAACACCTACTGAAAACTGTGGTAACGGCTCAAGTTTTGGCGGTTCTTCTGAGACATCAGACGCAGCCTCCTCAACAAGAACACAACCAGTGTGACCTGTGGCTTCTTCGTCTATAGCCGCGCGTCCAGCCATGCTTCCACCTCATTAGGGTCTACATCTCTGCGGGTGACAACCACCTCGTTATTTGTGACACTAATCGTGCCTGTGACGCCTTCGGTCCAGCCGTTGTACCGAACGATGCCGTTTAGCGTGTAGTCCCACGGTTTCAGGAAATGGGCAATAAGATACTCCAGCCATTCGCTGTAATAATAGAACTTTTCGACGCCATCCCATTCCAGCCCTGCGCCATCTTCAGTCGGTTTCCATTGGCAGTAAGTGGTCGGTGGCTTGCCGTCGATGCTCATTCTGTCGTGTTCTTCTTCGGCGAACTCTTCTAAAATAGCCTGATGCTCAGGCGCGAGCGGGCGGTTCAAGACGAAGCTGCCGTAAAAGTCCGTGTCCATGCTCGGTCTCCCTCACCTCGCGCATCACACCTTGAAGCGGATGTTGAGGATGTCGCCGTCTTTGACGGGGTAGTCTTTGCCTTCCAAGCGAAACTTGCCGGCGGCTTTGGCGGCGGCTTCGGTGCCGGCGGCGATGAGGTCGTCAAACGCCAGCACTTCGGCGCGGATGAAGCCGCGAGCGAGGTCTGAGTGGATGCGCCCGGCGGCGGCAAGGGCGTTCGCGCCGACCGGAACGGTCCAGGCCCGGACTTCGTCTTCGCCGACGGTGAAGAAGGACATGACGCCGAGGGCGGAATACGCGGCGCGGATGAGGCGGGCGGCGGCAGGCTCGGCAATGCCGAGAGCGCCTAGGAATTCAGTCTGGTCGGCGGGGTCAAGCTGAGCGACTTCTTCTTCGGCGGACGCGCACAGCGTAATCAGCTCGGTTCCTTCCGAGGCGCACTGCTGGCGCAGAGGAGCCAAAAGCGGCAGGGCATCGCCGGACGCGAGATCGCCTTCGTCGACATTGGCGACGGCGATCAGCGGCTTGCCGGTCAGAAAGTCAAAGTTTTTGGTGATGCGCCGCTCGTCTTCGTCTAAGTCCATCGAAGACACGGGCTTGAAGTCGTCCAAGACGGCTTTGATTTTGAGCAGTATCTCGCGCTCGGTCACTTCCGGGCTGGGCAAGCCTGCCTTGCGGGTCTTGAGCTGCTTGTCAATACGCTCTAGGCGCGTTTCAATGACAGTCAAGTCGCCGAGAAGCAGTTCTTCCGTGATGGCTTGGTAGTCACGCAGAGGATTCAGGCCGTTCGCAGGCGGGGGCAGCGACGGCGTTGCAAACGCCCGGACGACCAGCACGAGGGCGTCCACCGAGCGGATGCCGACAAAGAAGTCCGCGCCGAACTTCTGCGCTGTCTTGCCGCCCTCGCCGGACAACTGTGCTGCGCCGTCGGTGAACTCAATCGTCGCCTGAGTGCGCTTCTTGGGGTGAAACAAATGAATCGCGAAATCGTAACGCGGGTCCGGCACGGGAACGACGCTGACCAGCGCGGCGCTGCCGCCGCCCGCCGGGCCGGCGTCGCCGCGTGTGAGCGCGTTAAACAAGGTGGTCTTGCCGGATTGGGGCAAGCCGATGAGGCCGACTTTCATGGAATGCCTTTCAAGAGCAGTAACTTCAGAGAACAGCGTTTCTGGAATTATTGTACCTTGTTTTTAGGCAGAGAAGGATGGAGAGGGGGCGAACACAAGGTTTGCCCCTCGGTGAGCAGGCAGGGGTTAGTGCGCGAGGATTTTGTCAATGACGTGGGTGACGATCAGCGCTGTGGTCAGGCCCCATAAGAGAATGTTCACCAGCATCGGCTTGTCTTCCACCAGCACGGCATCGGGCGACTCGCCGAGGGAATGCCGGTGCATCAGATAAAGGTAGCGGAAAATGCCGTAGATAACAAAAGGAATGGTCAGCATCAAGTAGTGATGCGTTTGCGCCGTCGGAGAGTTGACTGTATATAGCGAATAAGACATCAAAGACGCCGAGGTCACAATCACGATCATCTGGTCCAGCAGCGCGGGCGAGTATTCTTCCAGAATGCGCCGTGTCCCCGGTGTCCCGGAGAGCTGCACGGAAATCAGCTCCGCCCGGCGCTTGGACAAGCCCAAAAACAAGGCCAGCATCAGCGTACACAAAATCAGCCACGGGGAAATGGCGACATTGATCACAAACGCGCCCGCCACGGCGCGGAAAACAAAGCCGGCGGCCAGCACGAGAACGTCCAAAATGACAACATGCTTGAAGCGGAACGTGTAGCCGAGCGTGACCAAGAAATAAACGAAAGCAACCGTGCCGAAACGTACTCCAAGCGCGAAGGCCCCAATCAGCCCGGCTGCTCCCAGCACGGCGGCAGCGGCAAGAGCAAGTGCCGGAGACAGCTCGCCGGACGCGATGGGCCGCCGCCGCTTTTTAGGATGCCGCTGATCGCTTTCCCGGTCGGCCAGGTCGTTGATCAGGTAAACAACGCTGGACAGCGCCGAAAAAAGCAAAAAGCCGAAGCCGACATCGGCAAACTGCCGGGCTGTGTGGTGCTGGTCCAGCGTAAACAGCAGCCCGGCAAAGAGGAGCAGGTTCTTGACCCACTGCTTAGGGCGCAAAGAAACCAGCAGAGCCTTGAGCGGTCCCCGGCGGCGCGGCAGTTCCGTGGCCTGCGGGCTGCCGGGAGCCGGCACCTGTTGGATCGCCATGTTGATAAACTTTCCATCAAACTAGTCGCGCCGCCTGCCGCCTCGCAGCTTTGATGACGCTTAAGGACGGGCAGGCTTAATTAGGCCGCCCGTCCTGGGGACCGCGTTGGTCGCCGCTGCTGTCGGCAGGGTTCTGCTGATCGCCGCTGCGCCCGTTGTCTTGACCAGGCTGCTCGTTCATCGGGCCGTTTTCATCCTCCGGGTCTTCTGCCGGAAGAGGAGCCGCCTCCGGCAGCGCGGCCGTCAGCGGACCCACCTGCATTCGTCCAATATAGAACACGCCGAATTGATTGCCGGCAACAGTCACGCTTTGGAGCATCGGCTCGCCGCCAGGCCCGAACTTGAGCGAAGAAAGCGGGACGTTGACGCTGTACCATCCCGTTCCGGCAACGGGGTCGGACGCAGTCGGGATCGGCAGAAGTGTATCCGCCTTGCGCCCATCAGTCAGGGTGAACTGGAAACGCAGCTTGGTAATCTCCGGGATCAAAGGCGCAGGCGTCCCGCCCTGTCCGCCTCGCCCGCCGCGTCTGCCGCGCCCTCCAAATCCTCCCGGTCCTCCAAATCCGCCGCCAGGGCCGCCGTAGCTTCCAGGGCCGCCGTAGCTGCCACCGCTGAAGCCGCCCGGGCTGAAGCCGCCGCTGCCCGGCCCATTAAATCCGCCGCCGAAGCCGCCCCCACCGCCGCCGCGTCTGCCGCGTCCGCCAAAGCCGCCGGGGTAGCCTCCGTTCTGCTGCGGGTTGATCTGGTTCACGCCTAAAGCAGTCTGCGGGTCATAATGCAGCGTAACTGCGCCGCGCTGCACCGTCATCTGGAACATACGGCTGCTGCCGGAGAGGGCCACCGGCGTTTGAAGGCGGATTTCAGCGCCCTGGTAAAGATCAAGCGTCGTCACTTTCAGCGAATGGCCGCCGACCAGGAACAGCTCCGAACTGTCCGCCACACTGCCTCCCCCCCAGTTGTTGATGGCAAGGTTATCCTGGGCAAGCGATCTGCCGCCGTACAGCAACACTTCCGGTCCGGCGGGCGTGGGGGCGGCAGGCACCGGGGCTGCAACTGCCGTTGTTCCGGCATAAAAAGCGGCGGCAGCCGCTGAAGCCAAGAATGCTGAAGTCCAAAGAGTTTTCTTCATCTCGTAGGTTCCTTTTTGTGTCCCGGTCAATGCTTGTCTATTTAGTGAATGTCGCGTATATGAATGCGCTCTATTCGGGAGGCGCGGCCTGTTTTATCATCCACATCCGCCACAATGCCGCACATCACGACCGGCCCGGCGGCGACCTCAAAACGATTCGGCATCTGCGAAATAAACCGCTGAACACTTTCCTGGGGATTCATACCCAAAATTGAGTGCTGCGGACCCACCATGCCGACATCCGTAATAAAAGCCGTGCCGCGCGGCAAAATGCGCTCGTCGGCGGTTTGAATGTGCGTATGCGTTCCAGCGACGACGCTTGCCCGGCCATCCAAGTACCATGCAAAGGCATTCTTTTCCGAAGTCGCTTCGGCATGGAAGTCAAAAAATGAGACGGCTGTTTTGCCGCGGAATGCTTCCAAAATTGTATCCGCCCGCCGGAACGGATCATCCAGCGGCTCCATGAAGGCACGCCCCATCAGGTTTGCAACCCCGACCCGCCCGCCGCCGCTGCGGCAGGGAAAGACGCCAAAGCCCGCTCCGGGCGTTCCCGCCGGATAATTCGCGGGGCGCAGTAGGCGCGGCTCATGGTCCAGATACTCCATAATGTCGCGCTTGCTCCAGGTGTGGTTGCCGAGAGTGACAACATCCACGCCGCTGCCGAAGAACCGGCGTGCAATGTCGGGGGTAATGCCGAGACCCGCCGCTGCGTTCTCTCCGTTGACGATGACAAAGTGCGGCAGGTACATCTCGTTTAGCGTCGGCATCATTGTTTGGACGGCGTCCCTGCCGGCCTTACCTACAATGTCTCCGAGCATCAGTATTCGCACGATAATCAGCCATTTTTCTAAGAACCAACGCCCACCGTCAGTGATCCTATTTTCATAGTTACCTTCAAGGCCGTGCTCATCAGCGGCGGTCAAACGATTTTGCGCCGCTTCTTTGTTTTCCTGCTTTAGTTGTTCTGCTTTATCGGCTTGGCTTTCGGCAAACACGATCTGTTTTTGTCTCGCGTAGCTGATTTTATTTCGCGGAGTTGATTTTATTTCGCGCTGCTTTTTATTTCGCGCTGCTTTTTATTTCGCGTAGTTGACGGCGCGGGTTTCGCGGATAACCGTGACTTTGATTTGGCCCGGATAATCCATCTCTTCTTCAATTTTCTTGGCGGCGTCATACGCCAGCTTGTGCGCGGACGCATCATCCACCACTTCCGGGCGGACCATCAGGCGGATTTCGCGGCCTGCCTGCACCGCGTAGGTCTTCTCAACGCCGGGAAACGAATCGGCCAGCGCTTCCAGCTTTTGCAGACGCTTGACGTAGCTTTCCAGCATTTCGCGCCGTGCGCCGGGCCGGGCGGCGGAAATGGCATCCGCCAATTGGACAATCACGTCTTCCACGGTATCCATCGGTATTTCTTCGTGATGCGCCCCGGCGGCATGGGCGGCGGCAACACTTTCGCCGTAGCGCAGCATCAGCTCCTGCGACAGAAGCGCGTGCGGCACTTCTGAGTCGGGGACCACTTTGCCCAGATCATGCAGCAGCGACGCCCGTTTGGCAATTGTGACATTCGCGCCCAGCTCGGCGGCAATGCTGGAGCCGATGTGGCTGACTTCAATAGAGTGGTCCAGCAAGTTTTGCCCGTAAGACGTTCGGTAGCGCATCCGCCCCAGCAGCTTAACAATTTCTGGGTGCAGGCCGGTCACGCCCGATTCCATCACGGCCCGCTCGCCGGCCAGCCGCAGGCTCTGCTCGACTTCCTCCTGGGCTTTTGCGACCGTTTCTTCAATGCGTCCCGGATGGATGCGCCCGTCTACAATCAGCGCGGTCAATGCCAGCCGGGCCACTTCGCGCCGAACTGGGTCAAATGACGACAGCACGACCGCTTCCGGCGTGTCGTCAATGATCACGTCAACCCCGGTCAGAGTCTCAAATGCCCGGATGTTGCGGCCTTCCCGGCCAATGATCCGGCCTTTGACATCTTCCGACGGCAGCGGCACGACAGAAACCGTCGTTTCCGAGACATGGTCGGAGGCAATCCGCTGAATGGCGGTGGCGATGATCGAGCGGGCGCGTTTCTCGCCCTCGGCGCGGGCTTCGTTTTCGATTTGCATGACCAGACGCGCCAGATCATGCCGGGCCTGGTTTTCCACTTCTTTCATCAAGACCGTCCGCGCCTCTTCAGGAGTGAGACCGGCGATCCGTGCGAGTTCGACGCGCTGCTGCTCTTTTAAGTTCCAGGCTTCCTGCAAATGCTGCTGGGCGGCTCTTTCCTGCAAAGCAAGCGCTTCGCGCTGATCTTCCAAGCTGGAAAGTTTATCATCTAGAAGTTCTTCTTTTTGGGCCAGCTTCCGCTCAACCCGCTGCATTTCGATGCGTTTGTCTTTGTTGTCCGCTTCCACTTCGGCCCGCAGCCGGAGCGCTTCTTCGCGGGCTTCCACCAGCAGTTCCTTTTGCCGGACTTCCGCCTGCCCTTGCAGCTTCTCCTGTTCCTTTTCCATCTCCGCCCGTTGTTCGGCGATTTGTTTGTTCAGGCTTTCGCGCTGTAAGTTTAAGTAAACAAGCACTCCCACCAGCACGACCAGGGCCGTGATGCCGAGAAGTGCTGAAAAAAAGGATGTCATCGTTCCCTCACCCCCAAAATAAAAATGTGTTTGAGGTTGAGCGGTCGGGTCGTTCTTGAAGACAATTCCAACAAGTAGTCAAAAGAGTAGATGTCTTGCGACGCTTTCCGTCAAGTCACTGGCAAACCTAAACTTAGGCTTTTCTGCATTGCGTACCGGTTTTCCTGCACGAATTCATTGAATTTTCATAAAATTGTTGCTGTCAAATCCTGTGCCTCGTCATGCCGACTAAGCGCTATGCGGTGTGTCCGGTCATGGCATCTAGGCCGCTTTGGCATACCGCGTTTTATTACAAGCTCAAAGATCGTGTAGAGAGACTCCCACGGGGCTGAACCCCCGTGCTTTGAAGAGCAACTCCCCGCCTTCGCGGGCAAAGACAAAATCACTCTTCCGGGTCAAAGTCGTCCTCCTCGGCATCACCCCGCGCGGGCAGGCTCTCGCGAGTGACTTGCTTGACGGTTTCCCAGCCGAAGCCGCGCCGCTGCAAAAAGCCCATCAGCTTTTGGCGCTCCTTTTGCAGCGCCTCGCGGTCAGACGGCGGCACGCCTCGGACTTTCTTGGACGCCGCCGCACGGGCCAGGGCCAGCTCATCGTCGTTGGTCACGACTTCCACGGCTTCGGCGATCTGGTCTTTGGCGACCCCTTTGGCGTATAGCTCCGACGACAAGCGCCGCCGCCCGACCGGACGGTTCCCGCCGACCCGCGTTTTGGCTTCCACCCACTGCGCGGCAAACTGGGCATCATCCAGCAGGCCCAGCCGGGCCAGCTTTTCAAGAACAATGGCGATGATGCCTTCTTCAATCCCCTTTTGCGCCAGCCGCGTTTCAATCTCGCGCTTTGCCCTGGCCCGGACTTCCAGCAGGCCAAGCGCCGAATCCAGCGCCTTCTGCACTTCTTCCGCCCCGGCGATTTCTGTTAGCTTCTCCGGGGTGATTTCCCGCCCGACGCGCAGGCTGAGGTCAGCGGCGACCGCTTCCCCTACCCCAATCACAAACTGCCCATCCACAAAGATGTTTAGCCGGCCTTTTCGTTTCTGCGGTTCCATCGCCGTAATTTCAGGCATGAGGCTCCTCCTGCCCGGACGGGCGGGCGGCGCGAGGCAGGCCATGAACGACAAGCGCGTAGGACGCAGAGATCATCTCAGCCAGCACGCCCTCCGGCACCGAGCCGTCGAGCGTGACGGTGTTCCAGTGGCGCTTGTTCATATACGGCGCGGGGCGGACGGCGGGAAACTCGGCCCGGTCAATCTCGTTGTCTTCCGGGGTGCCTTTCAGCGTCACCCAGCCGGGATCGTCGTCCATCGGGGTCATCGCGAACATCTTCCCGCCGACCTTGAAGACGCGGACCGGCAGCTTAAACGGATACTCTTCAGTCGCGCCCGGCAGCGCGGCCAGGTGTTCGCGCAGGCCCGGCAGCGCAGGCAGCTGTGTCATCGCTTCTCCTTTTCAAGAGCCGCCAGCCCGGCGTGTTCGCCGTCCGAGACCGCCGCAATCTGCGCCGCTGCGTCCTGCATCATCTGCTCCCACTCGCTGAGGGCATCCCCCGCATCCACAGACGGTAAGACGGGTAGAAACTTTTCGCGCAGGGCATTCAGCGCGGCGTCTTCCGGCGCAATTCCCCGCTTCCGCGCGTCTTCTGCGACCGCTTGTTCCAAGTCCGCTGTCAGCGTCACCGTCATCGTTCAGCTTCTTTCCAAAACTCCAATGCGGGCATGTCCGGGTCCGGCGCAAACTCCACCCGCTCATAAATTGTTGAAAGCGGCAGATCACAGCCGAGGGACGGTAAACGCAGGACAGCGTCCAGTCCCGCCACTTCGGTCAGCACCCACTGATCGCCCTGCCGCGTGTAATGCTCGGCAAACGGCTGAAACTGCGAAAGCATCACATAATCAGTCAGTGTTTCCAGTCGCCGGTAATGTGCGAACTTCCAGCTTCGGTCATCTGCCGCTGTTGTCGGCGACAGGACTTCCATGATAACAATGGGATTTATGAGCGTATCAAGCTGCCCGTCAAGAAATTGCGGCCCACCACAGGCGACGACTAAATCCGGGTAAGCATAGCGCGTCTGATTAACCTGAACCCGCATATCATTGGAATAAGTCTCGCAGGGCTGACCCCGCAAGGCGAGGCTCACTTCGCGTACCAGATTGGTGACAATTAGGTTATGCTCCCGGCTTGCCCCGGCCATTGCGAGTATCTCACCGTTCACATACTCGCTTCGGTGATCGGCCTTGCGGTCCATTTCCAAATACTGCTCCGGCGTATAGCGAGCTTGTGGTAATGATGCCATGATCTATCGGTATCCTCTGATGAGGCCATCTACGGCGCATTCGCCGACATACTCTTCCAGGCTGACCTGTGCCGACCGCGCCATCGGTTTTATCTGTTGCAGCAGCGTCTGGCCGATGTGCAGTGAGAATGTCAGCCCCGGCTCCTGCTCGCCTGCATCTTCCCCTGCCTGTGCCGCCAGAAAATGCGGGTTTTCAATCACGCCGAGAATGCCGCCCACCGGGTCCGTCACCGCGCCGAGCTTGATCCCGCCGCCGACTTCCTGCACGGCTTGATACGGCTTCGCGCCGAAGGCCAGCAGCTTCGCGTAAGCGTCTTCGGCATCGGGAATGCCCCAGTAAGTGACTGCGTCTTTCGCCTGGTCCGCATCAGGGTTTTCGCTTGGCTGCAAGCCCAGCTCATAGCCGCCGACATTGAAGCCCACATAAAATGGCTCATCGAAATACGGCGGGTAGCCGAGCAGCCGCACATACCAAGCTTTAGCCGCGTCTAAGTCAGACACTTGATAAATCTGTGACCGTAGCCCTTGCAGCATAATTATTCCCTTCCGTTCCTGCACCGCCGATATGATGTGTTGTGTGATGCTTTTCGTGTGTTTTGATGGCAACTGGCATCAATATCGCGCAAATAACAGCAATTAGGAATACAGGAAGACCCATTTCTATCGCGCTGCCTAAACCGAATATTCGTAAGAAGCCTAGGTACAGCAAGGCGCTGCAAACAGCAGGAACCGCGTAAAGTAGCGCCGTGTGATGTTGCCGAAGTGCAAGATGATACACGCACGCGATAAAGCAAGGGGACACAACAACAGCCAAAACGCCTGCCGCAACTATTAACTCGCTCCTGCCCTCTCGCGATGACATTCTGTTTTCCTATTTCGCCGCACCAACTACTTCGGTTTCCGCAGTCTTTTCCCGCACCCACTCGTTTAGCAAGGTCTCGGCTGGGATGCCGCGCTGTTGTGCGATCCTGTCAAGATGGGCGGCGAGACTAGGTTCCAACGGGTAGCGCTTTCGGCGGGCCTGCGGGCTGACCTCAAAATGCACTTCCGGCATTCCTTCAAGCTCATCTCCAATATCATGTGTGTCGAAGTGCTCAATCAACTCTGCAAAATGCCGAAGGTCTTCTCGTGCTTCTTCTTCATCGGTCATCACCGCTGTTTTAGCTGCGCTCATAGCGTTTCCTTTCTTTTTTGCCCATGTCCCGTGCGCTTGTC
Organism: uncultured Armatimonadales bacterium; assembly: GCA_964249345.1. GTDB lineage: Bacteria > Armatimonadota > Armatimonadia > Armatimonadales > Capsulimonadaceae > JANXMY01. The sequence continues at coordinate 33,853 of CAXUBO010000014.1, forward strand.
ACTACGGCACGGCTTATTCGGCGGTCTTGGTTGCGCGGCTTGTAGATGAATACGACAAACAAATACCGGCCTGCTTCCGTCTGTCCAAGAGCCGTGTAGACGTTTTCGCCAGGCCGATTGCCGCGCTGATAATACTGTATCTGGGGTTTGCTGGCAAAAACCTCTTCGACTTCCCACGTTTCTACGTTGTGTTTGACATCAAGCTTTTCAATCAAGCTTTTCAATAATGTCTGCAAGCCAAAGAAAGCTTTCAATTTCCATCAATCCTCCTTGACTTCGCACAAGCCGGGGCAGGCGGAAACCTGCCCCGGCTCATTTGCCCTACTCTTCCGCCGCCCCAACCGTCAAAATCTCGGCGGCTTTGTCGCTGCCGCGAATGACTTTCTCGATCTCGTCCATCATCTCCATATGCTCTTCCAAATAGGTCTTGGCGTTTTCGCGGCCCTGGCCGATGCGAGTCTCGCCGTAGGAGAAGAACGCGCCGCGCTTGGCGATTAATTCCATCTCGACGCCAATGTCGATAATGGACCCGGAGCGCGAGATGCCTTTGCCGAACATGATGTCAAACTCGGCCTGCCGGAACGGCGGCGCGACTTTGTTTTTGACGACTTTGACTTTCACGCGGTTGCCGACCATGTCCGTGCCTTGTTTCAGCGTTTCAATGCGCCGGACATCCAGCATCACCGAAGCGTAGAACTTCAGGGCGCGTCCGCCGGGCGTCGTTTCCGGGTTGCCGAACATGACGCCGATTTTCTCGCGTATCTGGTTGATAAAGATTGCCGCCGTGTTGGTCTTGGAAATGGAGCCGTTCAGCTTCCGCATGGCCTGGGACATCAGCCGGGCCTGGAGTCCCATGTGGCTGTCGCCCATCTCGCCTTCAATCTCCGCCTTCGGCACGAGCGCCGCGACCGAGTCCAGCACGACCACATCCACCGCGCCGGACCGGACCAGCGCGTCCATGATTTCCAGCGCCTCTTCGCCCGTTGACGGCTGGGAAATCAAGAGCTTGTTGATGTCCACGCCCAAGTTCTTTGCATATTCGGGGTCTACGGAATGCTCGGCGTCCACAAACGCCGCCACGCCTCCGAGCTTCTGCGCTTCGGCGACAATATGGTAGGCAATGGTTGTCTTGCCGGACGACTCCGCGCCGTGGATTTCGGTAATCCGCCCGCGCGGCACGCCCCCCACCCCAAGCGCAATGTCCAGGGCCAGTGATCCTGTCGAGATCGCTTCCACGGTCATGCGCGGCGACTCGCCGAGGCGCATGACGCTGCCTTTGCCGAACTGCTTTTCAAGCTGCGTCAGTGCCATTTCGAGGGCTTTGTCTTTATCCAATGGTTTCTCCTTGTCGCCAGGGGCGAGTGTGCGTCTTATGATACGTCCGATAAGTGCGCTGTCCTAAAAGGGAACGTGTGTACGGTATTGTACCTTGCTTTTGTGTCTTTTGCACGCTGCTCCGGCGGCAGTGTCTGCATGAGTACAATGCGGCTGACTTGCCATGTAGGGAACACCCGTTCGAGAGGCGTCGGCCATCTGAGACTTGGCTCTGCAACCATTGACTGAGCCACTGTAACATGGGGAGTGTAAGGCCATTGGTCTAGCGGAACTTGTTCCTGCTCGGCAAGGCGGCTGATGCTATCCGCCAGTGCGGTCAGTTTCGAGGTATTATCAACTCCGATCCACAAATACTGCGGCTTCCACCAATCTGGAAAAGCACCGAAAGAAGCTAAACTCACAGTGAACGGGTCTGTATGTAGAGCAGCCTGAGAAGCCGCTTCTACAATGTGGCTAAGTTGTGTTTCTGATAATTCCCCCAAAACCTTGAGTGTGACATGATAATCTTCTGCAACAAGCCAAGCCGCTTGCGGGTTAAACAATTCCCGCCAATCACGAGCAGCCTGAACAACCGCTTGCCTTGCATCTGGCGATAGCTCTAATGCAAAGAAGTGGTTCACTTATCCCTGCCTTCCTGAAACTGCGGATCGTCCGGGTTCATCAGAAAACGGCGCACTAACGCTAGAGCGTTCTGAGACGCCCGGTACGCGACATCGGCCCGGCTGCCGAGAATATGATGATGCTCGGAAATAACGCCGCCGTCCCACGCCAGGCCGATATGCACCGTGCCGACAGGTTTTGCGTCCGACCCGCCTCCCGGCCCGGCAATGCCGGTGACGCTGACTCCAAGATCGGCGCTGCCGGCTGTCCGTGCGCCCGCTGCCATTGCCTGTGCTGTTTCCGGGCTGACGGCCCCAGTGCGCTCAATGGTTTCTTCGGGTACGCCGAGGAACTTAATTTTGGCTTCGTTGGAATACGTCACGAGGCCCAGTCCAAAGACATGAGAAGCGTTGGGTACATCCGTAATGCGTTTGGCAACCAAGCCGCCAGTGCAGGACTCAGCAACCGCGACATTTTGCCCCAGCATCCTCAGCAGTCCCACAACTGCGCCTTCCAGCGTCTCGTTGTCCACGCCGTAGATTACGTCCCCCAGCCTTTCGCGCAGCGCGGCTTCACGCGGGGCGATCAGCATGGCGGCTTCTTCCGGGGTCGGGGCGCGGGCGGTAATCCGCAGATGCACTTCACTTGTCTTGGCATAAGGCGCGACCGTTGGGTTATCGAACGCCATCAAGTCTTTGGCTTTTTCTTCAACGATGGATTCGCCCATGCCCACAATCCGCAGCGTTCGGGATTGAATGACGCTCCGGCTGCCGCTTGTCTTCTCGCTGAGGTACGGCTCGACGCTTTGGTTGGTCATCGGGATCAGCTCGTTGGGCGGTCCCGGCAGGCAAATCGCGATCTTGCCGCCGATTTCAAACAGCGCCCCCAGCGCCGTCCCTTGCGGGTTTGGAATGCCGCGCCCATGCACGGGAACCAGCGCCTGCTTGGCGAAGCTCGGCGGCAGGTTGCCCCAGCCCCTAAGCACCGCCCGGTCATTGAGCCACTTTGTATGCTCGGCATCTTCCACAAACGTATCGCCCAGCACTTCGGCGACCGTTTCTTTGGTTAAATCATCCTGCGTTGGCCCCAGTCCTCCCACTGTGATCACTAAATCCGCACGCGAGAACGCCAGATGCAGCGTTTCCCGCAGCCGCTCCGGGTTATCCCCGACCGTTGTGCGATGGTAAATGCTGACGCCCAGCCTTGACAACATCTTCGCCAGGAACACGGCGTCCGTGTCCAAAGTCTGCCCCAGCAGCAGCTCTGTTCCAACCGACACAATTTCTGCGTTCATTTCTTGTTCTTTTCTAATCTGCGATATATGACTCAAAAGTCCTTTTATGCTTTAACGCAATTAACGACTCTTGAGTCCTGTGATTTTTTTGCCGAATTGCCGCATTGTGGGCCTCATCTGATATAGTAATGTTCACCGGAACAAAAACGACAGAGTTCAGCCGGGAGTGCTATCAATGTAAGCTGCGCCGGCAACAAAGGCAGCATCTTCGCAAACCTCAGCAGGTTGCCGAAAGGCTGGAGGCGCTTGCGGAGAAATATGCAGACGTTACAAATTAGCTTACTAAAACACGCGACATTTATGTCTGCAATTGCGCCGCCGCATATTACGACATAAATGTCGTATGTCATCCCATAATCCGATCTATGATTGTTTCCAGCTCGTCCATGTTGGAGAAGTCCACGGTGACAGTTCCGCGTCCGGTGCGCCCGTTGCGGATGGATACTTTCAGGCCGAGTGCGCTTCGCAGCTTATCTTCAATCGCCTGCAAGTGAACATCTTCCACTGCTTCGTTGTTTTCCGCTGGGGATGGCTGACGGCTTTTGGCGGCGACTGTCGGTTCCTCCAACGACCGGCGGCGGGACTCCGCCACATTCAAATTCTCCGAAAGCATCTGGGACCAGAGCGCAAAACGCCGGTCCGAGGCCGGCACGGACAGCAGCACTTTGCCGTGTTCCATCGAAAGCCGGCCGCTCGAAATGCTATCCTGCATCTCGGACGGCAGGCGCAGAAGGCTCAGGGCATACGCCACCGTAGACTGCGACTTGCCGAGCTGACGCGCAAGCTCCACTTGAGTAAGGCCAAACTGGTCCAAAAGCTGCCGGTAGCCCCGCGCCGCTTCCATCGCATTCAGGTCTTCCCGCTGGATGTTCTCAATCAGCGCGACAGTTAAAGACTCTTCATCGGTCATCTTGCGGACAACCGCTGGAATTTGCGTGAGTCCCGCGAGGCGGGCCGCACGGAAGCGGCGCTCGCCGGCAATCAGCTCAAAGCGGCCTGAGCCGTGGGGCCGGACCATAATCGGCTGCAAGACGCCGTGGGCCAGCACAGACGCCGTCAGCTCTTCCAGCGCCGCCTGATCAAACTCAGAGCGCGGCTGGTAGGTGTTCGCGATAATCCTGTTTATGGCAATCTGCTGCACCAAATCTTCGCCCAGCGCCGGCTCGGCAGCGACAAGCGGGGCAGCGGCCTGCGGCACAAGCGGCGCTTCTTCTGCCGACGGCGGCGGCGAAACGGCGCTCTTGGCGCTCGGCGGGATGAGTGACGACAGGCCGCGGCCGAGGCGGCTCTTTTCCAGCGGCTTCTTTTCTGGTGCCTTCTTTTCCAGCACGTTATTCTTTTCCAGCACGTTATTCTTTTCCAGCACGTTATTCTTTTCCAAGTGCAATCAACTCCTGAGCAAGTTCGGCATACGCGACCGCTCCTTTAGATTTCGGATCGTACAGGGCAATCGGCTGACCAAAAGACGGCGCTTCGCTGAGGCGGACGTTTCGAGGAACAATGGTCTTCGCCACAGAATCCCCGAAGAACTCCCGCACTTCGGCCACGACCTGGCGCGATAAATTGATCCGCTCATCGTGCATGGTCAGCACGACCAGGCCAATCGCAAGTTTCGGATTAAGGTGCTGCTGCACTCGCTCGACAATATTCATCAGCTGCGAGATGCCTTCCAGGGCGTAATACTCGCACTGGATCGGAATCAAGACGGCGTCTGCCGCCGTCAGGATGTTCAGCGTCAGCAGGCCCAGCGACGGCGGACCGTCAATGAAGATATACTGATAGTTCTTGTCTACGGGTTTCAGTATCTTCTTTAAGATCGTTTCGCGGGACAGCTCCTGGAACATCTCCATCTCGGCCCCCGCCAAGTCCAGCGTCGCCGGGGCTAGATCCAGGCCCGGCACGGTGACGTCTTTGAGGATAATCTCGGCCAGGGTCGCGCCGCCGGTGAGAGCATCGTAGATGCTATGCTCCACGGTTTCTTTTTGACCCAGGCCGCTGGTCGCGTTGCCCTGCGGGTCACAGTCAATCAGCAGCACCCGGCGGCCCGCCTGCGCGAGGCTGGTCGCCAGGTTGACCGCTGTGGTAGTCTTGCCGACCCCGCCTTTCTGATTAACGACCGCTAATGTCCATGCCATGCGTTAGGTTCCTTTGTAGGTTCGGTTCTTTGTGGGTTCGGTTCTTGAGCATAAGTTACACATCTGCCGCTAAAGTCCTGCGTAGAGGGTGAGGGAAGACACAAAAAACGCAGAGGCAATTGCCTCTGCGTGGATTTATACGAACAATCTTGCGAACAAATGTACGCTTTACTGAACTTGGTCTTCTACTGAGCGGTGTCCGCCTGTGCGCGGCGCACGATCTGGTCGGCGATGTCGGCGCTGCTGACATGGTAGGTGCCGCTCTCGACCTGTGCTTTGAGCTTGTCTACCAGGCTGGCACGGATGTCCGGCGCAGCGTTGACTGCCGGCAGAAAGCTGGCCGCCTCTGTTTTGGCCGCCGACAGCGCTTTTGCATGGTCCGAAATTTCGATCTGTGCTGCCGGACCGGCTCCCGGCCCGGCAGTTTTGGCGGCAGGCGCCGCCGGCTGACTTCGCAGATTGGCTGCGGCGACGGTATCAATGCTGCTGGCAGCGCGAACGGCTTCGTCGTTTGAAATCTTCATGGTCTGTTGCCCCCTACAATTGGTGCGGCGGCTGGGCGATCATAACAACGCTTTCAATGTCTGAGGGCGCTGTCTTAGACCCGGTAGCTTTGCGTCCCCGTCTTTCGCCGGGTTTGCCTTGTCGTTTCTTGCTTTTTTTGTTTTTCGTGTCACTGGGGCCACTTTGGCCGGTAACAAAGTAAGTGTCGGTGTTCTTTCCGCGTTTCTTTAGGGCATTTAACCCTGATTGTTTTTATTTTTCCAGTAATTTTACCCGCCCGTGAAAACCGCGCTGCCGAGGCCCAGCATCAGCGCATCTTCCGCGAAAGCGACCGGCGCATCCGGGACGCCTGCCGCTTTCACGAGATCGCGGCGCAGAGTAAACGTCAGAAACGCTGAAGCAACTGCCGCCGCCGCTCCAATGGCCGCACCCATCCCTGCCGGCTTGCCTTCGGCGAGAAACACCGCCGCGCCGCACAGACCGCCTGCCATGGCGCGTCCCGCCAGCGGCAGCGGGGCCGTCCGGTTCGGCGCCTTCGGCAGCTTGTCACCGATGACTTCGCCAAGCGCCAGCAGTTTCAGCACGTTCGCTGCTGCCGGCAGCCCCATTCCCTTCAAGGGCGACGCTTCCAGAAACAGTGACGGATGCTTTGCAAAATGCCGGCTGGTCAGCGCCGGGGCCATCATGCTCCGCGCTCCGGCGACTACGCCGAGGCCGATGGCTTGAAGGTAAATGTTTGTCATGAAAACAGTTTACCCGGAAACGGAGGCTTAACTTTAGAAGACCCTCCCTGCCCTGAACCGCAGAGCATTAAATCTTCTGCCCGAACGTCTCAAAATCTATCGCCGGCAGCTCGGAAACGCCCCGGCGCAGGGCAAGCTCCCACTGGCTATGAACTTGATGCAGGTCCGGGTCTGTGGCGGTCATGCGGCGGCGGCGATTGAGCTCCAGCTCATCTTTGCCGTAAAGCGCAATGTCTATCGGCGGACCGACCGTAACATTGGAGCGCATTGTTGAATCCATAGAGATAATGGCATACTTGGCCGCTTCTTCCAGCGGCGTTTCGGCGTACCGGATGCCGCGCACGAGAATAGGGCGCCCGTACTTATGCTCGCCAATCTGCAAAAACGGCGAATCTTCTGTCGCCCGCAGCGGGTTTCCCTGGGGATAAACCATGTAAAGGTCATGCGGCTGGTCTTTAATCTGGCCGCCTAAAATAAAGTGGACATTGAAGCGGTACTCATCGCGCTCTAAAGCGGCCCGGTCCAGATCGGAAACCTGACGCACCTGCTCCCCGACGACCCGCGCGGCATCATACATGGACGGCGCAGATGCAAGCCCGACGCCCCGGTCGAAGTCTCGCCCCAGCAGCGTGATAATGCTCTGGGTCAGCGACAGGCTGCCGCTCACCAGCAGGATAAAGACGCGCTCGCCGGGCTGAACAAACGTATACATCTTGCGGCAGACATTCACCTGGTCGTACCCGGAGTTCGTGCGCGAGTCGGACACCATCACAAGGCCGCCTTTAGTCATGACGCCTAAACAATAAGTCATCGTTCCAATTCCCCTAAATCATCTTTTCCTGTATTCGGTGAACATCGCCCGGAATCCTGCGTCTTTACCGCTATTACACCCATGCTGGAGGACTTTGACAATGCTGCGACGCCTTTTACCCCTTGCTTTGACTGCGGCTCTGTTCTGCCCAACGACTTCTTTTGCACAGACCCCGGCCAATCCTACGCCGCCGGTCGCCCCGGCCGCGACACCGGCTCCCGCCGCGCCTGCCGCACCCGGCGATACGCCTGCACCGAAGAAGCGCAACCGTGTCGGCGGCAAAATTACGTCCATTGATGCTGCTGCGAAGACGATTACGCTGACTCAGGGCAAGAAAACCACGGTACTGTCTGTGCCCGACGGTGCCAAAATCTACAAAGCCGATGATGCCAAAGGCCAGCCTACCGGCACGTTTGCCGACCTCACGGTAGACACCCGGATTACCGCCGCGACCAACGGCGACGAAACCACCCCGGTTGCCAAGAACATTCATATTCGTGCGCCGAAGACAGCCGCGCCCGCCGCTCCGTAGGCCCAGAAAGAAGGGCAAACCTTGTGTTCGCCCTTCTTTGTCCTCGTCCTACTCCTGAACCTGCTCCCAAATCTCCTCGCGCGTGGCCGTTGCAACGCCGCGCTTGCGGACGACAACTGCGCCGGCGGCATTCGCCAGCGTCACGGCCTCCTGCGGGGTCGCGCCGGACGCCAGCGCGAGTGTCAGGGTCGTAATCGTTGTGTCGCCTGCGCCGGTTCCATCAAAGACTTCGACAGGGTGGGCGGGCAGATCAAACTCGCCGTCACTGGAGAACAGCGACAGGCCGTGAGCGCCCCGCGTGATCAGCACGTTGTCCGCGCCTGACTTTCGCAGCAGCATTCGCCCCGCCTCGCGCAGTGTTCCAGGGTCGCTGCCGCCGTCGCCGAGCAGCAGGCCGGAGGCTTCCCCGGCTTCAAACACGTTCAAAGTCATCATGGTCAAGCGGCAGTGGCTTCCAATGCCTTTGGGCTTTAAATTGCCGGTGATGACTTTGCTCGCCGCCCGGCCTTGTTTGACGACCGACGCCACCAAATCCCGCACGAGCAGCCCCTTCTGGTAGTCCGACAACAGCAGGGCATCACACCCAGCAATCGCTTCTTTGAGAAACAGCAGAAGTGTCGCCTGCACGTCTGCGCCGATGGCATCCCGGCGCTCATGGTCTACGCGCACAACCTGCTGCGCCCCCTGCTGCGTGTGCGCGATGACCCGCGTTTTGAGAGTAGTCGGACGTCCTGGAACCGCAACAAGCCCCGCAACATTTGCGCCTTCTTCCGCCAGCTTCTCCCGAAGCGTCCCCGCTGCATTGTCTTCGCCGACAATTCCGGCAATCACCGCTTTTGCGCCCAGCGCACACACATTGTTGACCACGTTCGCCGCGCCGCCCGGCACAAATGTATGGCTGTCGGCGTCCACGATCATCACCGGCGCTTCCGGCGAGACCCGGCTGACCCGGCCCCAGACATATTCATCCAGCATGACATCGCCGACCACAAGCACGCGCTTGTCCGTAAAATTGTCCAAAATTTCTTTTGCGCG
>CAXUBO010000015.1:0-8879 GCA_964249345.1 uncultured Armatimonadales bacterium
CAACACGCCCAAGCCCGCGCCCGGCACATCCGATCCTGAGGCCGGCCAGCAGGGCGGCGATAAAACGCAGGGTGCCCAAAACATCCCCGACTCCGGCAAAGTCCAGTTCCGGGTCCAGACCGGCGCCTACACCGACGAAAGCAGCGCCCGCAGCGCCGCCGACACCCTCCGCAGCCAGGGCTTCAGCGCCAGCACCCACAGCGAGCGCGACGGCGACCATTTGGTCTACAAGGTCCAGGTCGGCGCGTACCGCTCCAAAGTCGGGGCCAACAAAGCCGCCGGCGACCTCCAGAAAAAAGGATACCCCGCCTTTATCTCCCCTATCGGTCCATAAAATATGAACGCATCATTGCAAGCGCACCGCGTTGAAATCACGCTGATTGAAGACGGAACCCTGGTTTTGGAACACCTGCCGTTTCAAGCCGGGGAAACCGTTGAAGTCATTGTTCTGACAAATGCTTTTTTGCCCCCGTCCCAAGAAGACCGTTATCCTTTGCGTGGCACCTCCATTGAGTATTTAGACCCTTTGGAACCCGTAGCAGAACAAGATTGGGAAGTCCTTTCTTGATTATTTTAGACACCCATATTTGGATTTGGTGGGTGCTTGGTGATGCTCGATTACTGCCAAGCTTTTATGACTACATTCGCGAACACGAGATGAGCGGCCTCGGCATTTGTTCCATTTCCTGCTGGGAGATCGCAAAGCTCGTAGAAGGGGGCCGGATTACATTGCCGCTTCCCATAAGCGAGTGGCTTGCAAAGGCTTTGTCTTATCCGGGAATGCGCCTGCTGGACTTATCGCCGGAAGTAGCTGTGGAGTCAACGCAGTTGCCGGGCGTATTTCATCGCGACCCTGCCGATCAAATCATAGTGGCAACGGCTCGCCTTTATGCTTGCCCGCTCGTAACGATAGACACGAAAATCCGCGCTTATCCTCATGTCCAAGTAGCTCCATAAGGGAATAATCTTCTACGGAAGTTGATACCAGGCCGCCTCATCTTGTTTGTCCTATTGTCGTTCGCATTCCTGTACTGGATATGGCCGACGCCGTGGCGCGAATGGACTACGCAGGAAGGTTTGCATCACGGCAAGCACCCAGTCTATCACAGGCTTAACCGGCTGACGGGCGAGAGGCAATTTGGCTATCCAGGCATCTTCGGCTTGACACATTGGCTGCCGGACAGCAAGCCCGGCAACCCGAAATAGAGTGTTGGTTACACGGCTTTTTCGGAGCGCGGGTCGAGGGAGTCGCGCAGGGCATCGCCCAGAAAGTTCAAGGCCAGCACGGTCAGCGACAGGCACAGCGCAGGATAGATGACCAATTCGGGATGGGAGCGGTAGTAGCCGGACTCCAGCGGGACGGAGATCATCTTGCCCCAGCTTGGCATCGGGTCCTGAACGCCGATGCCTAAAAAAGACAGGGTCGCTTCGGCAATGATGATGCCCGCGATGTCAATGGTCGCGGCGACAATGATCGGCGACAGCAGATTCGGCAGGATATGGCGCAGGATAATCCGGCTGTTTGGAACCCCTAATGCCCGCGCCGCTTCCACATATTCCCGCCCGCGCAGAGACAGCGCCTGGCCTCGGATGAGGCGGGCCAAACCAGGCCAGCCAGTGATGCCGAGCGCGATAAAGATGTTGCCTAAGCTTGGGCCTTTGATCGCCATGATGAGAATGGCCAGCAGGATGTCCGGGAACGCGAACATCATGTCGGTCAGGCGCATCAGCCCGGCATCCAGCCACTTGCCGTAGAAGCCGGCGACTAATCCCACCAAGCCGCCTACAAGCAAGACAATCGCCTCGACGCCGACCCCGACGACCAGGGAAATCCGTGCGCCGACCGCAAGCCGGGTCAGCGTGTCGTACCCGGAGTCATCGGTTCCCAGCCAGTGCCGCGCCGACGCCGACGCACTGTAATCATTGGTCTGATGGTCGTAGCGATAGGGCGAGGCTAATGGGTAGAAAATCGCCATCAAAACGATCACGGCGAGGACGAGAAGACTGGCAAACGCTAAGGGGTTGCGGCGGAGCTGACGCCAAACCAGGCGGCCCTGGCTCGGCCCCGCCGCGTCCAGCTCCATCAGCTCTTCGCGCTCTTGTTCTAAAACAACGCTCATGATACCGGCCTATGCCCCCTCTAGTGCTTTAACACGCGGGTCAAGCGCCGCGTACAGCAGGTCAATAATAAGATTGGTCACGACAAAAATTGTCGCCAAAAGCAGCGTCGTCCCCTGAATAACCGAGTAATCGCGCTGAAACAGCGAGTTGATGGACTGGTAGCCGACGCCCGGCACGGTGAAAATCGTTTCTACGACAAATGACCCCGACAATAAGTACCCAAAGGAAACGCCTGTCGTCGTCAGCACCGGCAGAAACGCATTCTTCAAAGCGTGCTTGACCAGCACGGTCATGGGGGCAAGCCCTTTGGCGCGGGCCGTGCGGATATAGTCCTGGCGCAGCGTTTCCAGCATGGACGCCCGCGTCATGCGGGCAATCAGCGCGGCAGGCCGGGCGGCCAGCACAATCGCGGGCAGGACGATGTATTCCGGGTCGCCCCACCCCGCTACCGGCAGCCAGCCCAGCTTCAAGGCAAAGATCAAAATCAGCACGGGCGCGAGGACAAAGCTCGGCAAAGTTACCCCCACCAGCACCGTCGCCATCAGAATGCGGTCTAAGAACGTGTTCGGCTTCAGCGCGGCAGCCAGGCCAATCGGGATGCCGACCAGCAGGGCCAGCCCAATCGCCGCCGTCGCCAGCAAAGCCGTATTCGGCAAGCCGCGTGCGATAAACGACGTGACCGGCTCGCCGGTGTAATACGATTTGCCCAGATCGCCATGCGCGGCGTTCCATAAATACAGGCCGTAGCGTTCCAGCGGCGGCTTGTCCAACCCAAACTCATGCCGGATGTGGGCCAAAGTCACCGGGTCGGAATGCTGCCCCGCCGCAAGCTCGGCGGGGTCGCCGGGCGCGAGGAACGCGATAAAGAAGGTGATGGTGCAGACAGCCCAGACCGAAAGCAGGGCCAGCCCGATGCGCTGTAATAAAAATCGTGCCATAGTTGTCTTTAGAGAAAGCCAGCTTACCACGCATTGAAATGCGAGGCTGAAAAGTACCCAGTGTCGCGGCGACACAAGATTAGCTGTTTGGTCTTCCGTCGCCTCGACGGTGGGAACTTGATAGCCTCGCATTTTAATGCGCGGCTCGATGTCGGCGCTCTTTACTTCAGCGTCACATGCTTGTAGGGCAGATGACCCATTAAACAATCGTCAATGCCGTGGACGCGGGGGCTGATCAGCTCCGGGTCTACGGCGTAGTACAAGGGAATGCGCGGCGGGGCGGCAGCGGCAATTTGTGCGGCCTGCCGGTACAGAGCCGTGCGCTCCTTCGGGTCGCGCTCCACATCGGCGCGGGCGCAGAGGGCGTCAAATTGCGGGTCGGCATAACCCGTATGGTTTTCCGGGCTGCGCGACCCCAGCAGCAGGCTGTAAAAGTCCTGCGGGTCTAAGTAATCGGCGTACCAGGCCAGCACAAAGCTCGGCACGGAGGTGTTTTTGTCTACGGCGGCAATAAGCGAGCCTTGCTCCATTTGGCGCTCGTTTGTGGTGACGCCTAAATTCTGGGCATACATCTGGCGCAGGACATCCATCGTTTTTTGGGTCAGCGGCACTTTTTCGGTTGCGTAGATGTCCAGCGGCGGCAGACCCTTCCCATTGGGGAAGCCGGCGGCGGCGAGGAGGGCTTTGGCTTTGGCGGGGTCATAGGGCAGGTCTTGGAAGTGGGGGTCGGAGCCGGGGATGCCTGCCGGCAGAATGTCGGGGGCGATGGGATACACGCCCTGGGTTACGACCTGGAAAATCTTCTGCTTGTCGGTAGCATACGCAAATGCGGCCCGGACACGCGGGTCTTTGAACGGCGCATAAACGTCTTCGTTGAGCGCGAAGTAGTTGATGCCGGCGCGGGGCCATATTTTAATGGCGGACCTCAGAGCCGGGTCTGTTTTATCCGCCTGCAAGTCCCCAACGCCGAGGCCGCGCATGAGGTCAATCTTGCCGGCGGCGAACTCTTCATGGCGCGTCCCGGCGTTTAAGATAACCGGCAGGGCCAGCCCGGCGATCTTGGGCGCACCGCCCCAGTAGTTGGGATTGGCGTCAAAGTCCACTTCCTGGTCTTTGACGTAGTGCGTGACTTTGAACGCGCCCGTGCCGGCGCCCGCTTCGGCGTCGGCGTCGGTGAGGGGACTGACGCCTTCTTTAACCGCAATAGCTTTGCATTCTATCCAGGCGGTCGGGTAGGTCAGCGTGTCAATCCAGTAGGCTTTAGGCTTGGTGATGGTAATGGCGACGGTTGATGGATCAATGACTTTGACGCCCGTAAGCTGGGTGGCTTTGCCGGTGTAAACGTCCAAAGCGCCTTTGATGTCGGCCATGTATTCCGGCGCAACGGGGGATGACAGCTTGGGGTCTAAGGTCCGGCGCAGGGAATAAGCCACGTCGTCCGCCGTGACCGGCATTCCGTTTTGGAATTTGACGCCGGGGCGCAGGTGGAACGTGTAAGTCAGGCCGTCCGGGCTGATGTCCCACTTTTCGGCCAAACACGGCACGACCTTGTTGTTCGGGGCATACTGGACGAGGCCCTCATAAGCCTGCTCCAGCATTTGATTGGTTTCAACGTCCTGGGCCATCGCCGGATCAAATGTCACCGGCGCAGTCGCCATAGCGACGCGCAGGACATTCCCGCCTCCCCCCGATGCGGCGCTGTTATGATGCCCGCAGCCGGTCAGCACGAGGAGCGACAAAGGCGCTGCGAGAAAAGAAAAGCGTGTGAGCGAAAGTGCAAGCGATGTCAAGAATGGCCTTTTTCTGTTCGCGGCACTGCGAGTGTGGGATGGTTAGGGATCGTACTTTGCGAAGAAGCCACGGAAGCCAGAAGCCACGCATTGAAATGCGAGGCTGTGAAAAGCCCAGCGTCGCGGCGACACAGGAAAACTTGTCCGAATTCTTGTGTCGCCTCGACACTGGGGACTTCCGAGCCTCGGATTTTAATCCGTGGCTTCTTATTTCGTAGATTCTTATTTCGTAGATTCTTCCGCCTGGCATCAATGCCCCAGCGTCAGGTGCTTGTAGGGCAGATGGCCCATCAGACCGTCGTCTAAACCGGAGACATACGGCTTGATCAGCTCGACATCCTGCTGGTAATACAGCGGGATGACCGGCACTTCGGCGGCGGCGATCCCGGCGGCCTGGCGGTACAGCGCGGCCCGCTGGGCAGGGTTCTGCGAGACATCGGCGGCATCGCAGAGGGCGTCGTACTTGGCATTGGAATACACGACATGGTTTTCCGGGCCATTAGAGCGCAGCAGAACGCTGTAATAGTCCTGCGGGTCCAAATAATCGGCGGCCCAGCGGATATGGTAGCATTCTAGGTCGTTTTTGTCTTCGCGGTCCAGCATCGCGCTCCACTCGGTCACCTGCGGCTTGATTTGGATGCCTAAAGCGTCGCTCCACATCTGCTGGATCAAGACCACGGTTTTTTCGAGTTCGGGCTGGCCCTGGCGGTACGTCAACGGAACCGGCGGCAGGCCCTTGCCGCCGGGGAAACCGGCGGCGGCGAGAAGCTGCTTGGCTTTATTCGGGTCATACGGCAGGCCCTGGAACTTTGGGTCAAAGCCGGGGATGCCTTCGGCGAGAATGTCCTGCGCGGCGTCGCGCTTGCCCGCGAACACGACCTGCACGATTTTTTGCTTGTCGGTGGCATAGGCCAGCGCCTGCCGGACGCGCACGTCTTTGAACGCCGGGAAGGCTTTTTGGTTTAATCCAATGTAGTAGGTAGAAGCGCGTTTGAAGAGCTTCACTTGATCTTTGACGGCAGGGTCTTTCGAGTCGTTGTCTAAGTCACCGGGGGACTCGAATTGCAGCATGTCTACATCGCCGCGCACATATTCGTCGTGGCGCGTGCCGGCATCAATGATGACGGGCCGCTCAATTCCCGCAAGCTTCGGCGCACCGTCCCAGTAGCCGGGGTTTGCGGCCAGGGTGACTTTGGAGTCGGGCACATAACTTGTGATCTTGAACGCGCCGGTCCCCGCGCCTTTGGCGTCATCGCCCGCCGTCAAGGGAACGCCGGGTTTCGCTTCGGCCTGCGAGACCACATACGCCGTCGGATAAGTCAGCGTGTCAATCCAGTAGGCTTTAGGCCTCGTGATGGTAATGGCGACTGTCTGTGGGTTGATGACTTTGACGCCCGTAAGCTGCGTAGTTTTGCCGGAGTTCAGCTCTTTCGCGCCCGCGATGTCGCCGAGATAGTTCAGCGCGACGGAGGAGCCGAGCTTGGGGTCCAAACACCGCTGCATGGAATATAAAACGTCGGAGGCGGTCACGGGAGCGCCGTCCTGGAACTTGACGCCGGGGCGCAGGTGGAACGTGTAAGTCAGACCGTTTGGGCTAACATCCCATTTTTGGGCCAAACACGGCACGATGGTGTTGTCCGGCGACCACTGCACCAGCCCCTCAAACGCCTGCTGCAAGACATCAATCGTGTCCCCGTCCTGCACCATCGCCGGGTCAAACGTCGTCGGCGAGGTCTTGATGGGATACCGGAACACATTCCCGGCAGGCGCGTGCAGGTCTGCGGTTTGGGAATGATGCCCGCAGCCGGCAGCGACAAGCGGCGCGGCAAAAGCAAGCGTGAAAGCACAAAAAGCGCGAAGCGAAGGGCGAGCGGTCAAAGAAGAACTCCTACAGGAAAAGCGTCAAGACTGCTTATTATACCATGCAAAATGCGCGTCTGTTTTCGCCGCCGCCGACTGATTGAGTTATGGTATCATGATGAAAGGCAATTTCAAAGAAACAAACTGTTACTTCCATGAATCTTCTTCAAACTTATTTGTCGGAACTCCGAGCAATCCGCGCCTCCGGGGCGGGCGTCAAAGAAACCTCGTATTATCCGGCGGTCAGCAGCTTGTTTAACGCTGCCGGCAAGACACTCAAGCCGAATGTCCGGTGCATTATCAATCTCAAAAACACGGGCGCAGGCATTCCCGACGGCGGGTTTTTTACGCCGGACCAGTTTGCAAAGACCGGAGAAACGACTTTCGGGCCGGGACAAACGCCGAGCCGGGGCGTGCTGGAAGTCAAGGGAACCGGCGAAGATGTCCGCAAAATTGCGGCGAGCGACCAAGTGGATAAATACTGGCAAAAGTACGGGCAGGTGCTGGTCACCAACCTGCGCGATTTTCTGCTGGTCGGGCGGGATGAAAACGGCCAGAAAGTGACCCTGGAGACGTTCGCGCTGGCTCCGACGGAAGCCGCGTTCTGGGCGCTGGCGGCGTCCGGCATTTCCGCCGTGCTGGAAGAACAGTTCACCGAATACTTGAAGCGCGTCCTGCTGTCCGCCGCGCCGCTGGCGGCCCCGGAAGATGTGGCCTGGTTTTTGGCGTCGTATGCCCGCGATGCCAAGAACCGGATTGAGCTGGCCGGGCTGCCGGCGCTGGCTTCGGTCCGCACGGCGCTGGAAGACGCGCTGGGGCTGAAGTTTGACGGCGTCAAAGGCGAGCATTTTTTCCGTTCTACCCTGGTGCAGACGCTCTTTTACGGCGTCTTTTCCGCCTGGGTGCTGTGGTGCCGTCAGCACGCGGGGGCGTTAGGACCGAAGCCAAGCGGGCGGTTTGACTGGCGGCTGGCGGCTTGGGAGCTGCATGTGCCGATGATCCGGGCGCTGTTTCAGGAAGTCGCCAAGCCGTCCCAGCTTGGCCCGCTGGGCCTCGTGGAAGTGCTGGACTGGACGGGCGCGGCCTTGAACCGGGTGGACCGGGCCGCGTTCTTTGCCAAATTTGACCAGGCGCAGGCCGTCCAGTATTTTTATGAGCCGTTTTTGCAGGCGTTCGACCCGGAGCTTCGCAAAGACCTCGGCGTTTGGTACACGCCGCCGGAGGTGGTCCGCTACATGGTCGCCCGCGTGGACGCGGTTCTGCGCGACGAGCTGGGCCTTGCGGACGGCCTGGCGGACCCGAATGTCTACGTTTTAGACCCTTGCTGCGGCACGGGGGCGTACCTTGTCGAAGTCCTGCATCTCATTGAAGCCCGGCTGGCGGCCAGTGGCGGGGACGCTTTAGGCGCAAGCGATTTGAAGACCGCCGCGACGACCCGCATTTTCGGCTTTGAGATTTTGCCCGCGCCGTTTGTCGTCGCCCATTTGCAGCTCAGCCTGCTGCTGCAAAACGCGGGTGCGCCGCTGGCGGACACGGAGCGGGCGGGCGTTTACCTGACCAACGCGCTGACCGGCTGGGAGCCGCCCAAAGCGCCGAAGACGCATCTGCTGTTTCCCGAACTGGAAGCCGAGCGCGACGCCGCCGATCAGGTGAAGCAGCAGAAGCCGATTTTGGTTGTTCTGGGCAATCCTCCCTACAATGCCTTTGCCGGGACCAGCCCTGCCGAGGAGCAGGGCCTTGTCGAGCCATACAAGAAGAACTTGAACAAGCCTGAAGCCGAAGGCGGCTGGGGCATCAAGAAGTTCAACCTGGACGAGCTGTATGTTCGCTTTTTCCGTCTGGCGGAGCGCCGGATTGCGGAAAAAGAAGGCGTCGTCTGCTTTATTTCCAATGCGTCCTATCTGTCCGATCCGTCCTTTGTGGTCATGCGGGAGCGCTTTTTGTCTGAGTTTGACACGCTCTGGTTTGACAACCTCAACGGGGACAGCCGCGAGACAGGCAAAATGACGCCGGATGGCAAGCTTGATCCCAGCGTTTTCTCAACGCAGTATAACCGCGAAGGCATCCGGGTTGGAACTGCTGTCGGCCTGCTGGTTCGCAAAAAGAAGCGCGACGCTGCGCCGACGGTTCACTTCCGGCAGTTCTGGGGCGTGACCAAGCGGGCGGATTT
>CAXUBO010000015.1:8979-13384 GCA_964249345.1 uncultured Armatimonadales bacterium
GCCAATCTCTCCCCTGCCGCCCGCGCTTATCTGGCGGGTCTCGGCATCACCGACCCGGACGCCGACGCGGAAACGGCGGGGCTGATTTGGATGCACGCGCTCGCCGTCGGGTACAGCCCGGCCTATCTCCACGAAAACGCCGACGGCATCCGGGGCGACTGGCCGCGTATTCCTCTGCCGGACACCCAGGACGCCCTGCGCGAGTCGGCCGCGCTCGGACGCCAAATCGCCGCCCTGCTGGACACGGAAGCGCCGGTGGCCGGAGTGACGGCGGGAACGCTCCGGCCTGAGCTGGCCCGGCTGGGGGTTATCACGCGCACCGACGGCGGGCCGCTCCGCCCGGACGACGGCGACCTTCGCATCAGCGCCGGCTGGGGCCACGCCGGAAAAGAAGGCGTCACCATGCCCGGCAAAGGCAAAAGCGCGGCGCGGGAGTATACGGCGGCGGAGCGGGACGCGCTGGCGGCAGGCGCGGCGGCGCGGGGGCTGACGGAGGCGCAAGTCATCGCCTGCCTCGGCCCGGCCACCCGCGATGTTTACTTGAACGGCGTCGCCTTCTGGCGCAATGTCCCGGACCGGGTCTGGGACACCACCATCGGCGGCTACCAAGTCCTCAAAAAATGGCTTTCCTACCGGGAATCGCCCCTGCTGGGCCGCGCCCTGACCACGGACGAGGCCCGCGAAGTCACCGCGATGGTCCGCCGGCTGGCCGCCCTGCGCCTGCTGGAACCCGCGCTGGATGCCGGCTACCACGCCGTTCAAGCGTCGGCGTTTGCCTGGAACCTGCCCGCGTGAAGACTGCAAGCGCCAAAAAAAACCGCTTGACATTTCCGGCGGACTATGTTAAAGTAGCGTGTTACTTGCTTTTCCTGCCCGCCTGTTCGCTCTGACTGCCGGCGCTCGGCTTGCCCGCCTGCCGCCCATACGCCCTGCGCTCTGCACCATAACCATTCGCCTGGAGGCTTTGATGAACATTTCGACCTCGCCGTCCTTCCGCAGCCAGACTGCCCGACGCTTTGCCGGTGCTGCCGCCGTGCTGGCGGCGACGCTGGGCCTGAGCCTGCTCGGCCCGCACCGCGCCCTCGCCGCGCCGCACCCGTCGCTTTCCGCCGGGGCAAACGATCTGGGCGTCACCATCCTCAGCCCGGACCCGAACGTGCCGCTGTCGGGCGTCAAGCCGGTGGAAATCTCGGCATTTTATCAGGGCAGCCCGTCCAATCAGGTTGTCGCCATTGAGCTGTTCATTGACGGAGCGAAGGCGGCGACAAAGACGCTGGACGCGCCGGAAACACGCGGCGTCGTTTCGTTTCTTGTAGACGCCGGGCAGATTGCGGCAGGCCCGCATCAAATTGTGGTCCGGGCGACGGCATCCGACCAGGAAGTGCAGTCCGCCAAAAGCCGGTTCACGTTTAACGGGCTGGACGGCATGACCCCGCTGACCCGCCCGGACACCGGGGGGCTGACGACGCCCGCCGGCCCGGCCTTGTCGTCCGGCCTGCCCCCCACCCTGCGCTTGTTTAGCCCCAGCCCCGACGGGCGGGTTCAAGGCACCGTCACCCTGCGGGTCGAAGCCTCCGATCCCAGCGGCAAAGCGCCTTACGTTTCGCTGTTTATTGACAAGACGTTTAAGACGCTCCGCAATTACGCGCCGTATGAGTTTGAATGGGACACGACTGCCTACTCGAACGGCTACCACACGATTGAAGCCTACGGCTACAACGAAAATCCCAACGTCACCGGCCACGCCAAATCGCTGCGCCTTTATGTGAACAATCCCGGCGGCGAGACCGGCATCCGCCGTGACCTGCTGGACGCTGCCCCGGTGGTCAAGCCGCTCCGCCGCGTTCCTGTCGCGCCGCTGGTAAGGACTGTCCGCATTGCTCTGCCTAAGAAGCCGCTGACCGCCGCGCGGCTTTCCGTGCTTGTGGCGCACCGCGCTCCGTCCACCCGCGAGATTGTCCGCGAAATGACCGCCGGGGCAGGATCGCTGCGCTTCGGCGCGTTAGATTTCGCGTCCGAGCTGTCCACCCCGCCTGCCGCCGACAAGATGGTCCCAGCTTCTCCTGTCCTCAGCGCGGCGGCTCCGGCGGCCCGTGTCCGCAGCTTCAAGCCGCTTCGCGTCCCGGACAAGACGCTGGTCGCCCGTCCTGCCTCCGACCGGGAAGCGCAGGCGCTGATCGCGCAAACTCCCGCCCGCACCGGCAAAAGCACGCTCAGCAAAAAGGCCCGTCTGCCGCAGATCGCGTCCATTAAGCTGCCGGGAGCCGATCTTGCGTCTCCCTTTGAGGCGATGCCCCACGCTTCGGCGCTCTCCGCGCCCTCGCCAAAGAGCGTGAAAACCGTCCTGCATCCGGCAGCCGCTCCGTCAACAATGCACGCGCTCCGTGTCCACCTCCCAATGGGGATGATGAGCGACCTGCTGCGGAGCGCCGGCCAGCGCACCCTGCTGTTCAACAGCAAGACCGTTTTGATGGACCGGCCTTTAACGGCACGGAACCAGGTTTTGTTTGGCCCGCTGCGCCAGATATTCGAGCAGGGCGGCGGCACGCTGACCTGGCAGTCCTCCACCGGCACGGTGCGGGCGAAAAGCGCGACCAAAAGCATCCTGCTGACGGTCGGCGACAGCCACGCCCAGGTGAACGCCAAACAGGTCACGCTGGACGGCAAGCCGTACCTGATGCTGGGCCGGACCATGGTCCCGCTGTCGTTTATCGCCGTGGCAATGGACGCCGACGTTCAGTTTGACGCCGCCACCGGGCATCTGCTGGTCACAAGCCGCAAGTAGCGTCCGGCGTGCTGCAAAACCGAAAGAACCCCGCGCCGGATGGCGCGGGGTTCTTTCGGTTAAGAGACCCCCCAGCCCCCAATAATGGGGGAGTCAGAATTGGAAAGATAGCCTTTCTTGGTTCTTTTCTGACTCCCCCATTATTGGGGGCCGGGGGGGGGGAAGTCTGAGACAGTCTAAGCCGCAGCCGGAGCCTTCGTGTCCGTCTTGCTTTCGGCTTTGCTTTCAGATTTCGCTTCCGGCTTGTTTTCAGCTTTAGACTCGCTTTTCGGCGCGGCATCCGTCGTTTCCGCCTTTGCGTCCGATTTAGCCGGTTCGGCGGACGCTTCGCCGCTGCCGGATGCGCTGGAGCTGCTCGCAGTTTTGGGCGCGTAGTCGTTCACATAAAAGCCGGAGCCTTTGAACGAAATCCCGACAGGATAAATTCGCTTGCGGAGCGTGCCGCCGCATTCCGTACAGGTTGTCAGGGCATCGTCTTTGATGCTTTGAAAAGTTTCAAACTGGTTGTCGCAGGAAAGGCATTCGTAGCCATAAGTCGGCATAATTGGTCAGACCCCATTCAAGAAATACAAGATTTAAGAACAAAGATTCAAGAAATACAAGTTTTGTGCTGTATCAGTATAACACGTTTTACTCCGAGGCCGGTTCCCCATGCTCAAGACAGACACGCCCTTGAAAACCGAGATAAAAACCGAAACGCTCACCACCGAGGCCATTAACCCGGACCTTGCTGACATTGACGCGCTCGACACCGAGACTCGCCTGCGGCTGATGAACGCCGAAGATGCTCAGGTCGCAGACGCCGTGGCGCTGGAAATCCCCGGCATCACCCGCGCCGTCCAGCGGGCCGCCGCATCGCTGCGGGCCGGCGGACGCCTCCTTTATCTCGGCGCAGGGACCAGCGGACGGCTGGGCGTTCTCGATGCCGCCGAATGCCCGCCGACGTTCGGCGTTCCGCCGGGAATGGTGGTCGGCCTGATCGCCGGTGGCCCCGGCGCGATGTTCCAGGCCGTCGAAGGCGCGGAAGACGACCCGGACCTCGGCGCAGCCGCCGTGATTGACGCCGATGTCAACGAGCGCGACACCGTGGTCGGCATCAGCGCGTCCGGCCAGGCGCCGTTTGTGCTGGGCGCACTGCGTCAGGCCGTGAGGCGCGGCGCGGTCGCCGTCGCGCTCACCAACAACCGGCCTTCCGAAGCTGAAGCCATCGCCGCCCTCACCATCGCGCCCGTCGTCGGCCCCGAAATCCTCGCCGGGTCCACCCGCCTCAAAAGCGGCACCGCACAGAAGATGGTGCTGAACATGATCTCCACCGGCGCGATGATCGAGATCGGCAAGACCTACGGCAATTTAATGGTAGACGTTCAGGCATCCAACAAGAAGCTGCAAGCCCGCGCCGTCCGCATCATCGTTCAAGTCACCCGTGCCGCGCCCGAACGCGCCGAAGCCGCCTTAATCCAGTCCGGCGGCTCCGCCAAGCTCGCCATTTTGATGCTCCAGCTCGGTCTCACCGCCGCCGACGCCCAAACCCGCCTTCAACACGCCAGCGGCTTTTTGCGCCGCGCATTGGCTGAAGAGTAACCTATATCAATCACGACTTAGTGCCGTGGGACTAAAGTC
>CAXUBO010000015.1:13394-23671 GCA_964249345.1 uncultured Armatimonadales bacterium
GTAGGGCGCAGACGCCGAATGTCCACCTGCTGCACTGGCAGACCCGGAGGGCGTGGACAAAGAACAAAAGCAAGAACATTTTGTACCCGCAAAGTTTGTACCCGCGAAGGCGGTTACTTGGCGTCTGCGCCCCAGAGCCGAGGACTTCAGTCCCACGGCGATCCTCTCTTTTAAGAGCATAGCCTTGACATCTACCCTAGCCCCTATCTTCTCGCGCCTCCGAAATGGTTTGGCGATGCTGCTGATCCTGGGCGGTGCGGCGGGCATTGTCGCAGGGACGCTGTCGCCGTGGGCGACGTTTCGGGTGTTTCACAACATTGAAATCAATCTGCCGGGCTGGGCTTTTCTTTGGGGCGGAGAATGCCTGACGGTAGCCGTGCTGGTGTTTTTGGGAATGCGGCGCTCACCTGTGCTGTGTCTGGTAGGGGCGCTGCTGGTGCTGCACTGGGACGCTGAGGGGCAAAGAAGAGTGCCGGAGCGGGTCAAGTTTCAGCTTGCGGGGGCGCAGATGAATTTTACTGTGTCCATTAACCGCCTGCTGGACCAGTTCCATATCCCGGACATTGAAGTCGCTGATTTAAATGTACAAAATCCTAATTTACTGGGCGTCGGCGTCGGCTGGACCCAAAACGCGGCGTATGCGCTGCTGCTGGGGAGCGTGATTGGCCTGCCCGGCGACCCGGTGGCTGTCTGGGTTTACCGAAGCACGGCCCGCGCCCGGTGCCGGGCCTGCGGAACGCGCTGGCCGCTGTCTCGCGGGGCGCAGTTTTGCCCCCACTGCGGCGCGTCTGCCCTGCCTAAAAACATCCGCCTTTGCCTGCATTGCCAAACCCCGGCAAAGCGCGGCGACAAACACTGCGTCGCCTGCGGCACGGCGCTTTCCCCTCTTGCTCAGAGTGCTTGACAGGCTGCCTTCTTTGTGCTACAATCAGCCAAGCAAACATAAGTTTGCTGCTGCTTGCAAAGAAGAATTCCCCATGTTCCAGTCGCCGCACATTCGCCTGCTTGTTTCGGATTTCCCGGCCTGCTTTCGCTTTTACCGCGATACGCTCGGCTTCACGCCGACGTTCGGGGCGGAAGCCGGCGGGGCGGCCATCGGCGGAAGCGTTCAGGACGCGGTGGTACTTGTGCTTGCGACAAAAAATGTAGACGCAGCGGCAGAGATGCTGCGAGCCAAAGGGGTTGCGCTGGTGTCGGAACCGGAAGACAGGCCGGACTGGGGCATCCGCACGGCGCATTTTCGTGACCCGGACGGTCACCTGATTGAGATCAACTGCCCGCTCTCGGCTTAACAAAACAGCCCCTCGCGCTCGGCGCGAAGGGCTGATTTTAGCGAATCAAGACTAAATCCGTCTGCTCCCAGTAATCGGACAGGCTGCGGTGCTCGAAGCAGTTCTCGTGGGGCTGCACAATTACCTCCCGCTGAGTCTTCTGAGACAGCTTACCGCAGCGCCAGACGGCGGCGGTCTGTGTCCCGGTCGGGGCGCTCAGGTACACGCGGCTTTTGTGCCGGCAAGTCGCGCACTCGTGCAGGGCTTCGGCGATATTCTCGGCGCGGCCTTCCGGCCGCTCGATAAGTTCTAAAGTCATGGCGCATCCTCCAAACCCGCATTTTTGCGAGCCGACTGTATTGTACCATGACTTGTGAGATTTTTATATAAACTTTTTTGTTGGTTTACGGACGAGCGTGGGACAGAGCGGAGACAGGAATGGCCTGCGCCGGGATGCCCGGACCCTGCCAGGTCACTTGGAGGCTGAAGTCACCGCCGTCTTGGAAGTAAAACAGCGTGAACCGATGCGGGCCGGCGGCGAGGGCGATTTTGCCGGACGCGGGCGTGGGGCCGTGCGGGCCATTGCTGCCGATGACGGTTTGACCATCAACAACAAGCGCCGAGCCGTCGTCGGCAACTGTGCCGAACGTGTACAGGCCGGTTGCCGGCGCGTTGATGTATCCGTCATACTTGATGCCGAAATCCGTGTCCCGCTTGCGCGGGGTCAGGCTGAAATCCGCAACGGTGCCGGTAGACACCGGCGTCTGCCCGGCAAAATCCGCCGTGTTCTGAAACGCCGCTTCGTAGTAGGCGTAGGTGAGGCCCGGATCGGCGGCAGCCGCAGTTTGCGCGGGCAGGGGAATCAGCGTACTGAATGTGGCCGTAGACACCAGGCCGAGCGGCGACTTTCCCTCGAATGCCTGTGCTTTCAGGGTTGTCGTGCGCGTCAAAACAAGCGGGCCACGGTAGAGGGGGGACGAGCGCGTCGGCGCAGCGCCGTTCACGGTGTAGCGCATCGCCGCGTCCGGCATCGGCGGCTGCATCGTCACCGTCAGCCTGCCGTAGAACTTGCGGTCCACTGCCGGCAAAATGACCGGAGCGTGGGTCATGCCTTGATAAATTGCCCCGGCAAGCAGGACGTAGCCGGTGTCATTGGGATGCACCCCGTCCACAAAATCCGCATTGTCATCCGGCATTTGCCCGTGCACGTCAATTACGGTCGCGCCCTTTTGCGCGGCGACCTGACGGATGAGGGGCAATTCTTCCGTGACCGCCGGCTCATTGATGCCGTAGTTTGGCTTCGGCACCGGCGTCGGCAGGCAGGCAAACAGCTTGGGATGCGTCGGCAGCGCGGCATAGTAATCCAGCAGGGCGGCATAATCCCCCGCAAACTCGCCCTTGTGGGTCCCCCAGTTCTGCGGCTTGGAGTCGTTGGTCCCCAGCATAATGACGACGATGTTCGGCCCGAACGCCGCGCTGCGTGCGTAGCTGCCCCGCTGCTTGTAGGGACTGTCGCCGTTTTGGAGCAAGGTCGCTCCGCTTTCCCCAAAGTTTGCGACGGTGTAGCCCGGCCCCAGCAGGTCGGCCAGCAGGCTGGGGTAGTTGTTCTGCTCATTGCTTGAACCAACTCCCGCCGTGATGCTGTCGCCGACGCAGGCAACTTTCACCAATGATGGAGCAGTTATGGCTTGAGCCGCCGCCGGGCGCATTCCCGGCAGACAGAGGGCAGCCAAAAGTGTGCCGCAGAAACATATTGTCTTAAGCTGCATTTTTCGTGGTCCTTTGTGTCTGATTTCTCTTAACGTCGGACTGCACTATTCGCCGCCGCCATCAAGTTTTCCTTTCCGTGCTCTGTTTTCCTCTCCATGCCCTGTGCCGGGTATAATAAAGGCACAATGGCAGAAAACCTAGCAGACCAGCAAGATCATCAAAAACAAGATCATCAAAAACAAGATCATCAAAAACATATTCGTAACTTTTGCATCATCGCCCATATTGACCACGGCAAGTCAACCCTCGCGGACCGGCTGCTGGAGTTCACGGGAACTGTCCAGCGGCGGCACATGCAGGAGCAGCTCCTTGATTCGCTGGACATTGAGCGGGAGCGCGGCATTACAATTAAAATGGCGGCGGTGCGGCTGAATTATAAAGCGCATGACGGGCAGACGTATGAGCTGAATTTAATTGACACGCCCGGCCACGTTGACTTTACCTACGAAGTCTCGCGGTCGCTGGCCGCCTGCGAAGGGGCGGTTCTCGTGGTAGATGCCGCCCAGGGGGTCGAAGCGCAGACGCTGGCGAATGTCAATCTCGCCCTGAACAGTCAACTGGAGATCGTGCCGGTCATCAACAAAATTGACCTGCCTGCCGCCGACCCCGACCGCGTCGCCGAAGAAATCGAAGAAGTGCTGGCGATTGACGCCACCGAAGCGATCCGCGCGTCCGCCAAAGAAGGCATCGGCACGGAAGAAATCTTGGAGTCGATTGTCCGGCGCGTCCCGCCGCCGCAGGGCGATCCCGAAAAGCCGTTGCGGGCGCTGATCTTTGACAGCCATTTTGATGCGTATCTTGGCGTGGTCGCTTATGTGCGTGTCCGCGACGGCGAGATTGCCGCCGGGACGCAGATTCGCGCGATGGCGTCGGGCAAGACCTTTGATGTGACCGGGGTTGGCATCTTCTCGCCGCGCATGAAGCCGGTCGAGAAGCTGATGACCGGCGAAGTCGGCTACATCACGGCCTCGGTCAAAACCGTCGGCGACTGCCGGGTCGGGGACACGCTGACGCTGGCATCGCACGGCGCGACTGAACCTTTATCGGGGTATCGCCAGGCGCTGCCGGTCGTCTTCTGCGGCCTTTATCCCGTGGACAGTTCCCAGTACCCGGAGCTGAAAGAAGCACTGGGAAAGCTCCAGCTGAATGATGCCGCGCTGACCTTTGAGCCGGAATCGTCGGCGGCGCTTGGCTTCGGCTACCGCTGCGGCTTTTTGGGTCTGCTGCACCTTGACATCGTGCAGGAGCGTTTGGAGCGTGAGTTTAACCTGACGCTCATCGCCACGGCCCCCAGCGTCATTTATAAAGTGCATCAGACCGACGGCGAAATGGTGGAAGTGGACAACCCGGCGAATCTGCCGCCGCCGTCGGAGATCACGAGCATGGACGAGCCGTATGTGACGGCCAGCATCATTATCCCGTCCACCTATGTCGGGCAGGTCATGGACATGGCCCGCGACCGTCGGGGCATTTATCTCCGCACGGAATACCCGGCCAAAGACCGCGTGATGATCTTTTATAAGCTGCCGATGAACGAGATTTTGATGGACTTCTTTGACCAATTGAAATCACGCACCAAAGGCTATGCGTCCTTTGACTATGAGATCAGCGGCTACGAGCCTTCCAGTTTGGTCAAGCTCGACATCAAGATCAACGACGAACCCGTTGACGCGCTTTCGTTCATCACTCATCGGGACAAATCGCAGGAGCGCGGGCGGCAGCTCGTAGAAAAGCTTAAAGAAGTCATCCCGCGCCAGCAGTTTGAGATTAAAATCCAAGCGGCGATTGGGGCCAAAGTCGTCGCCGCCGAGCGCATCTCGGCTCTTAGGAAGAACGTCATCGCCAAATGCTACGGCGGCGACATCAGCCGCAAGCGCAAACTGTTGGAAAAGCAAAAAGAAGGCAAGAAGCGCATGAAAAGCATCGGCAGCGTCGAAATCCCCCAGGAAGCCTTTATGAGCGTCCTCAAACTTGGAAGCGACTAGAATTACCGCGAGGAGAAGACAATGGCTTACGACACGGAAACTGCATCGCGTATCCCCTATGACGAATACCGCGCAATCGGCGAGTTGTTGCGGGCACATCTCAAAACGCATGAAAAGCAGCTTCGCGCCTTGATCGCATTTGGCCCTTTAGTCACACGCGGCGGCACACGCGACATTGATCTGCTGGAGGTCGTTGATGGCTGGGAAGAAGCCACCTCTGTGACTTTCGGGAGTACAACGGCTCTGCCATTGCGTGGCCTGCTACGCTTGACCGTGCTGTCCGTGCACGATTTTGAGGAACCGAACCAGGTAAAACACTTCAAGTCAAAGCGTTTGTTGAGCAGGATTATCGGACGGTTACAACAGGGATATGAAGTGGTCTATGAAGTTCCTTTCGGCTTTGTCGAGCGAGTTCTCACGCGAACGGATGAGGTGGCGGCGAATACGAACCCATTGACTTTTCTTGATAGCGTGGCCGCCGTGAAAGAAGCAACATGATCTTTCCCAATGCTGAAGCCTTCGGACAAGCCATGTTTGAGGAAGCGCTGCGTCATCTGCAAGATGCACACGTTCTGCATAAGGCTAGCCGTTGGCCGGGCGCAATTACATCATCCATGAAAGCAGCAGAACTCGGCTTCAAAGCAGTACTCATTTTAGAAGAAACATTTGGCTGGTGGGAGAAGGTCGCAACATCGCATAGCCCAATGGGTGATGCAGGTGGTCATGTGGTCTTAAGTCAGGTTGTGGCTCGCTTTTCACCGAGCTTAGTCTCCACGATTAAAGAAATGGAACGTCTGTCGCCATCCCAACTCGGAAGAAAAGCACTTAGCGGTCAAAACCAAGATGAACGAAATCCTGAGTATCCGTTTGTTTTAGTTGACGGAACAGGCGTTAGTCTCGGCAAGCCGAGCAGCTCCTTCGTTGATCCCCAAATTAGTGAAAATTATTATGAAGCCGCACGGGAACTGCTGATAACGGCAGCGAGACAGTATCCTCTCATCGGCGGTTGGGGACTTACGATCCCGAACACGCTACAATAACGCCATGCCTAATCAGCCTTTAGCGGAAGTCTTTGGCTTCCCGACCGACAACATGACGGACGAAGCGAACCGGCACCGACGCAATCGCCTATGCCCGTTTGGTAACTCCGTGCCGAACTGCACCAAGACCAGCATTGAAAACCCGCTGGGCGTGTGCAGCGTCCTGACGGGCAGCGGCGAGGCGGTGATTACCTGTCCGGTTCGCTTTCAGCAGGGCTGGCGGATCGCGTCTGATGCGGCTGCGTTCTTCTTTCCGCCCGGTGCGGCCTGGACTTCA
Source organism: uncultured Armatimonadales bacterium (assembly GCA_964249345.1). Lineage (GTDB taxonomy): Bacteria > Armatimonadota > Armatimonadia > Armatimonadales > Capsulimonadaceae > JANXMY01. The sequence continues at coordinate 19,738 of CAXUBO010000015.1, forward strand.
CTGACCGAGGTTCGCTTGAAAGACAGTGCCGGGAAATCCGCCGGCAACATTGATGTCGTGCTGCTGTCTTATGACGCTTTGGGCCGCATTACCGAGTACGGCGCATTGGAAGTGCAGGCGGTGTATATCTCCGGCAACGTCAGCACGCCTTTTCAGCACTACATGGAAGACCCGCCGGCCCGTGCCGACATGGACTGGCGCGGGCAACGCAATTATCCGCGCCCTGATTATTTGTCGTCCTCGCGCAAGCGACTGGCTCCGCAGCTAATTTTTAAGGGCGGCATCTTGAACGGCTGGGGCCGCAAAATGGCAGTTGCCTTGAACACCGGCTTCTACCAAACGCTTCCAGCGTTAGACGAAGTTAACCCGGCTGAGGCCGACTTGGCCTTGTTCATCTACGACTTAGTTTTAGACCCTGTGCAGAACCGCTATGTGCTGACTTTGCATAAGACGGTATACACAAAGTTTGAAGTTGCTTTAATCAAAATAACCCGTTCGGAAGCGGGTGAAGAAGCACTATTTTTAGGACAACTGCAAACGCAGCTTGACAAAAGGTTAAACAATGCCGCCGCTCCCGACGCTATCGCGCCCAACCCAGAATTCTAACTTGCTCCAAGAGCCGGCAGTTCAATACTCGCTTTTTGATAACTCAGAGCGAGAAGCGATTGTCAATGTCGCCTCGGTGCCGCAGCGCAGCCCGTTCCGCTATCCCGGCGGCAAGACGTGGCTGGTGCCGAGCATCCGCAAGTGGATTGGCAGCTTGCCGCAAAAGCCGTGTGAACTCATAGAACCGTTTGCAGGCGGCGGCATTGTCAGCCTTACAGCGGCTTTTGAGGCGCTGACGCAGAAAGTGCTGATGATTGAGTTGGATGCCGCAGTTGCTGCCGTTTGGCAGACCATACTCAACGGTCAGGGCGAATGGCTGGCGGAAAAAATCGTCAACTTCTCGATGACATCTGAAGCCGTGAAGGTAGAACTCGCGTCAGAGCCGACAGAAACATGCGATCAGGCATTCAAGACGATCCTGCGAAATCGAATCAATCATGGCGGAATACTTGCACCTGGCAGTGGCGTAATAAAGCACGGTGAGAACGGCAAAGGACTGACATCCCGCTGGTATCCGGCAACATTGAAAAAGCGCATCCTGGACATCCAGACGGTCAAAGATAGAATCCAGATTGTGCAGGGAGATGGGCTGGAAACACTTCGCGCCAATGCTCACCGTCCCGATGCCGTGTTCTTCATTGACCCGCCTTATACAGCCGCAGGCAAAAAAGCAGGGTCCCGGCTTTACACGCACAACGAATTAGACCATGAGGAATTGTTTTCAATTGCCGCCTCTTTGCGAAGCGACTTTTTGATGACCTATGATAACGCAGAAGGGGTAGTCGCATTAGCGCGGAAATATAATTTTGCCGTCAAAGCAATTTCAATGAAAAACACGCATCATGCGGAAATGTCGGAACTGCTGATAGGTCGCAACTTGGATTGGCACTAACACATTATGGTGGAGACATCCCCAGGAAGCCTTTATGAGCGTCCTCAAACTTGGAAGCGACTAAATTGCGGCAGCATTGAGACTGAGGGCAGCGGCGGGGTAATGGCTCTGCCGCTGTTTTTTGGCGTTGTGTCATTTGTCACAAGGGATATTTTTAGTTTGGGGAATAATCGGTATCAGAAGCCGATAAGATGCGGTATAACAGAAGTGAAAAGTAATCATATAAATATGCAGAAGGCTTATGTCGGCTTGGGATCGAATTTAGGGGACCGGGCGGAAAACCTTCAATCTGCCCTAAGCAGGCTGGCGGATGTGCCGACAATAAGCATAACGCAGGTTTCGTCACTGTATGAAACAGCGCCGGTGGGCGTGACGGCGCAGCCGGACTTCCTGAATGCAGTCGCCGCACTGGAAACTTCGCTGCCGGCGAGGGATTTGCTGGACGTTTTTTTGCACCTTGAAAACAAAATAGGCCGCGTGCGAACCTTTCGGTGGGGTCCGCGCGTTATAGATTTAGATTTGCTGCTTTACGGACAAGAGCAAATCGCGCTGCCGTCGCTGACTGTCCCCCACCCGCGCCTGCGCGAGCGGGCGTTTGTGCTGGCACCGCTGGCGGAAATCGCGCCGCAGTTAATCGTGCCGGGCGAGGCAAAAACAGTGAAAGAATTAGCGCAATCTTTTGGCGGCAATGGGAACATTCGACGGCTTGCCGTCGTCTAAGCCCATTACAGGTCCGCCGCAGCCCATTTTTTGTTTGGGGTAGGGTTTCGTTGGGGTGAGGACGCGCCATGCTTTATTCGTATCAAGCTAAAGATCAATCGGGACGCACTGTGACCGGGGCGCTGGACGCCGAAAGTGAGCGTCAGGCCGCCCAGGAAATCCGCGACATGGGCTACTTCCCTATGCGCCTTGCACCGCAGCAAGGCGGCGCGGCGGCTTTTTCTCCTTCTTCCAATTCGGGGCCAACTGCTCTTGGGACCCAAAGCCGTTCCGCACTGAACGGCACGGCGGGGCTGCTGGCACGCAAAAAGATGTCGCCGGGCCTGTGGCTGCTGGCGCATCTGGTGTTTCCGCTGTTTTCCGGGGTCAGCCTGCGCGACATGGCGCTGATGTACCGGCAGTTCGCGGCCATGCTGGGCGCGGGCGTGCCGATCTACCAGTGCCTGACCTCGCTGGTCCAGCAGACGGGCAACGGGGTCCTGCGCCGGCACTTGCAGCGGATTACACGCTGCGTCCAGGAAGGCGAGATGCTGACGACGGCGATGGGCGAAGCGCCCTGGATTTTTACGGACTTCCAGCGGGCGATGATCTCGGCCGGAGAAGTCAGCGGGGGCCTGGACGTAATGATGGGCCGGCTGTCGTCGGCGCTGGAGCAGGAATACGCGCTTCGCAACAGCATCAAAAAAGAGATGTTCGAGCCGATTGCGACTCTGATGCTGTCTTTCCTGCTGCCGCCTCTGGTGCTTGTCGTTGTGGCCCACGACATTCACGGGTACTTGGTGCAGGCGGTCTACCCGCTGCTGGACACGGCCGGGGCCGTGCTGGCGGTCTATGTCGTCGGCAAGCTGCTGTCGCAGTTCAAGTTTGTGTTTGATGCTATCATTTATTCTCTGCCGGGCATCGGCGGCGCAGTGCGGATGGTCTGCCTGGCCCGGTTTGCCCGTGCGCTGGCTTCCCTTTATGCCGCAGGCGTCGCCATCCCGGAAGCCATTCGGTACTCGGCGGCGGCGACCGGCAACGAGTTTCTCGCGCGGCGCATGACGTCGGCAATCCCGGCAATTATGGCCGGGCGAGGCATCACGGAGTCGCTGGCGGCGACCCGCGTTTTTCCGGCGATGGTAGTGTCCATGCTGCAAACCGGCGAGCAGACCGGCAGCCTGGACATGACGATGGACAAAGTGGCGGAGTATTACGAGGCGGAATCCATTGTTCGCCTGCATCAGGTTGTCGTGACGCTGCGGACCGTGATACTCATTGTTGCCGCAATTCGCGTCTTGTTGATCCTGATTGCGTTCTACACCGGCTACTGGAACAAGATGAACGACATGGCAAATCCAGATGGTCCTTAGCTGTATTGACTAAAAAAGACACGCATGGCCCGCGCAGCTTTTATTTTATCTTTCCTCTGCGCGAAGGTCAGAGAAGGAGGCAGTTGACATAACCCGCAGCCGGTTTTTGCATCATTTATTTTTTCGGAGCAGACAAGATGAGCTTACAGCGCAATTATTATGAAGTTTTAGGGCTTCCGCCGGGAGCCTCCACGGATCAAATCAAAAAGAAGTACCGGGAGTTGGCACGCAAGTTTCATCCTGACGTTGTTCAGGATAAGGCGCTGGGGCAGCGCGTTTTCACGCAGATCAACCAAGCGTACAGCGTTTTGGGAGACCCGGAGCGGCGGGCCAAATATAATGACTCCTTGCAGCAGGGAACGGTGCA
>CAXUBO010000015.1:23771-27509 GCA_964249345.1 uncultured Armatimonadales bacterium
CGTCTTCTAAACCCGCCACGTCTTCTAAACCCGCCGCGCCCGGTGCAGCGTCCGCCCGGCCCGAAGCCGCAGCGCAGCCGGCTTTCACTAAGCCCTCCGCTAACCCCCAGGCATTCGCCGAGATGCTGTCGCGTGCGGAGAACTCCATTATGGCGGGAAAGCCGGTGGAAGCCCGCGCATTCTGTGTCCGTATTCTGGAAGCGGACCCGCGTCAGGTTCGGGCGCTGGAAATCCTCGGCGACGCTCTCGTGCAGATGGGCAAGCCGGACGAAGCGGCGGAGCAGTACCGCAAGGCGCTCCAAGTTGCGCCCAGTTCCATGATCCAAGCCAAGCTGAACCGGGCCGCGCCGTCCGTGCGCTCTGCCGCGACGACAACCGCGACGCGGCAGAGCGTACCGGCGCAGCCTGCTTCGCCGCCTGCCCCACCCGTTAAGAACGGAAACGGCACGGCGCCTCAGAACGGAAACGGCGCACAGAAAACCATCCCGCCCTCTGCCGCTTCTGAAGACGAGAAGCCCGGCGGACTGCTTGGGCGTCTTTGGGGACGCAAGTAAACAGGTCACAGAAAAAAAGCGCACACGGCGATGCCGTGTGCGCTTTTTTGTTTTTCGTTGTTTGTCATGCCTAGTCGCAGTGCCGGACGGCGGGGTCTCGCGGCAGCACATAAGGAAACAAGGCAAGCCGCCGGTATCGCGGCGGACGCGCCGCCGTTTCCTGCGCGTAATCGCAGACCTCAAACCGGCGGCCGTTCTGCGTGTAAGTCACCTGGATCGCGGGCGCTGTCCGGCAGAGCAGCCGAAGCGACTCGTGAAAGAAATACTCTGAATATAGCCACTGCTCCGGCTGCGTGAGCTTTGCCAGCGCCGGCTTCAGCACGCTGCCCCATTCCCCGTCCAAGCTGACGCCGTGGATGGCTTCAATTTGAACATAGCGTGCCAGATTGAACGGCCGCCATTCTGCCCGCCAGAGCAGGTGCCTCCAGGGAACCGGCCGCAGGTTGCTGAACATAGCGAAGCTGAAGTTAGTTTTCAGCCCCAAGTAGGGAGAAAGCCCGTTCAGCAGAAAAGCGGCAGTCACCCCAAGCAGCAGAGCATGGGCGGCAAGCCCGCCCCAGGAAAAGGTCGCCGGCAGCGGGCCGCCGCGCAAAAGCGTCAAGCTGACCGCCAGGGCGGCGAGAAAATAAACTCCAAAGAAAAGCTGATGCCCATATGCCGGCAGCCGGAGCCGGTGGCCGTAAACGCCGAAGCGGTGGCCGAGATAAAGGCCCAGCAGCGCGTACAAAGCGAGCTTGCCGGGACTAAAGGCGAATGCCGAATGCAGCAGGCGGGGCCATTCATTGGGGGCGACAAAGGCCGAAAGCCCGGCGTACATAAAGCCGGCGAAGTGAGCGTTGCCGATCAGCGCCAGCGGCAGATGGAGCAGCACCGCGCACAAAAGGCCCAAAGGCCGCGTCGCCGGAAACAGCAGCAGCGCCGGGATCGCGCCTTCCAGCCCCAGAATGCCGTAGATGGACAGAAAGCTCTGAACTTGAAGCAGGCGCGGGTGCCGAATGCTGACCCGGTCTTTCAAGTAGCCGCAGCCGAGAAAGCTGCCGCAGCTCATCTGCGGCGAAAGATATTCCGGGTTCAGCTTGTGCAGACAAGCCAGTGCATAGGTCAGGCCGACCACGATCTGCACCCCTGACAAGAAGAACGCCGTCGGTGCCAGCCCGCGCCGTTCCGGCGTCTGGAACAGCAGGTCCACGCAGAGCAGCAGGCACATCACCCAGGCCGCGACCAGATGGTTGGACAGCCGCAGGGAATAGGAAGCAATGATCAAAGTCAGAACTAAAAGCAGAAGCGGATACAGCAGCCACAAGAAAGGCACGAGCAGAAGAACAGCGCAAAGCGTGACCAGGCTGCCGTGCAGGGCCATCATCCCGGCCGGCGGCAGGGTCAGGCCGAAAGTCGGCAGGAAGCAGGTCTGAAAGTAGCTTCGCCCCCGCGTAAACAGGCCATGGTTTTCGTGCAGGAGCAGGGCGATGGCAAAAAGCCGAACAAAGATCATCTTGAATCGTTTGGGGAGCTAAAGGACACGGCGGGGCAGGTGAGACGCGGACGGCATCTTGGACCGGAACTGGTGAATGTAGGCCGTCAGCAAAATCTGGAGGTTCTGGCTGGCTTTCGCGCTGAGGAACAGCAGCACCATTACCCAGGAATATCGGCGTCCGATCTGCGCCCGCAGGTAACGATCCGCCTGAGCCGAGTTTTTGGAAAGAGAGCGGTACAAGCGCGGGTTTGTCATGGCGACATACTCGCTGGCGATGCACAGCATCTGCGCTTCCACCGGAATGGACCTGCCGTAGCGGCCAAATGGGTAGCCGCTGCCATCTTGATATTCGTGGTGGAACCGAATTGCATCGGAGGCTGGACGCAGAATGGGGATGACATCGAAGATCGCCGCGCCGACCCGGACATAATCGCGCATGACAAAGCGGTCTATGGGACGGTCCAGGCAGGCGGAGGTGTTCAGCATCTCGTAGGGAATGCTGACTTTGCCGATCCCATGCAGCAGGGCGGCATACTCCATGCGCCGCGTCGCCATCAGCCCCATTCCCCGCAGGCGGGCCATCCAGACCACATAATGGGCCGTTTGCTCGGCGTGGCCCAGCAGATGCGGCTCACGGGCCTCCACCGCCCGTGCCAGTGCAATAAACGTCTGGCGGTACGAGCGGCGCACTGTCCAGGGCAGGTAGCAGATAATAGCCGCCAGCGCCCCGGTAAATGCAGTGCCGGAAATGATATTGACGAGATGGAGGTTCATGCTCAAGACTGCGAGATCAAAAATGCAAACTCAAAAATGCAAACTCAAAAATGCAAACTCAAGACTGCGAGATCAAGAATGCGACAGGACGCCGGCATCGCTCGGCGAGCCGGCCCAAAGCGAGTCATCGGCGGCGCTTGGCCGAGAGCCGACATATTCGCCGCGAGCTTCCATTTGCCGTTCACGCTCTAAAATGGAAAGAAAAACGTCCACCACATCCGAGTGGAACTGGGTTCCCGCGTGGCGGCGCAGCTCGGCAACCGCTGCCTCCTGCGGCATCGGCTGCCGGTAGGGGCGCTGGTCTTCTTTGGCAGGACCGCCGACCATCGCATCAAACGCATCCACAACCGAGATAATGCAGGATTCGATGGGAATGTTGTCTTCTTCCAAGCCGTCCGGGTAGCCTTTGCCATCAGGCCGCTCATGGTGGTGGCGAATCCAGTGGCTGACATGGCCCATGACGCTCATTTTGACGACGAGGTCCGCACCGGTGACGGGGTGGCGGCGGATCATGCTCCAGTCGTCTTCGGTCAGCTTACCGACTTTGTTCAGGACCCGGTCATCCACGGCCACTTTGCCGATGTCGTGCAGGATTGCGGCATCTCCGATAAACTGCATGGACGACGGGGGCAGGTGCATCTCCTCAGCAATTTTTGTCGCCCACCGCGCGACCCGGTGCAGATGCCCATGCGTGTACGGATGCGCTTCCTGCATGATCCGCCCCAGCAAGTCCACTCCCTGCCGGTACGCCGCCAGCGTCCTCTCATGCGTCAAAATGCCCATGCGGAGCGCATACACCGGTACCACGACAAACCCCACGCCAAGCCACCAATGTTCTCCATACAAAATCGCCGTCAGCAGCCCAATCGGCGACATCAAAATTGCGCTTGTATATTGCCACTTAAAGTTGTTATGCCAAATAATGTCCCAGCGTTT